>JBBILA010000009.1:0-21148 GCA_037445105.1 Candidatus Microgenomates bacterium | reverse complement strand
AATTATTCTAATTGACCTAATTAACCTAATTGAAACATAAAACATAAAACATGAAACATGAAACGTAGAAAAAATTAACCTAATTTATAAATAATAAATAATAAATAAACTAATAAACAAATTTTTAATCAATAATAAATATTTAAATTTTTAATATATTAAAAATTAACTTATTAAAAATTGATTAAAAATTTATTATTTAATATTTGTTATTATTAAATGGCTTGCCCGCCATAATGTTTTAAACTTTAGGAAGGTTACCCACTATAATGTTGTAAACTTTAGGCGGGCCTGCCCGCCATAATGGATGAAGTCCTTTAGGAAGAGGTTAACAGATTCAACTGATTAAACCGTATTCCTATCATTCCCGTGGTTTCCTGTCATTCCCGAGTAGTCGGGAATCTTTGTTTTTTATCATTCCCACGGTTTCCTGTCATTCCCGAGCAATCGGGAATCTCGCTTCTTTGTCATTTCCACGCTTTCTTGTCATTCCCGCCCCGATATAATCGGGATAAACTCCGGCGGGAATCTCGTTTCCTTGTCATTCCCGTGTAAACGGGAATCCTTGTCCCCGTGTAACCGGGAATCTAAAAACCATATGAGATTTCCACTTTCGCGGGAACAGGGATCCCTGCTTTCGCGGGGATGATAGAAAAGAAGCGAGGATAACAAAACGATATTCCTGATTCAACCGGTTTAATTAGTTTATCCACGATAATGGATGAAGTCCTTGAGACGGATTTAACTGAGTTTAAAAACTTTTAATGATTTTTTTTATTTATCTGTTATAATAAATTTTATTTGTAAATTAAAATTTAATATAAAATTCAATATGACATACGATATTCAAAAACTCAAACAATTAAGAAAAGAAACTGGAGTTTCTTTTTCTTTATGTAAAAAAGCTCTTGAAGAAACTAATAATAATTTAGAAGAAGCAAAAAAGTTATTAAATAAATGGGGGATCGAAAAAGCAAAAGATAAAGAACAGAGAAAAACTTCAGCCGGTGGTATTTTTTCATATATCCATCATAATAAAAAAATTGGCGCCTTAGTTGAACTCCTTTGCGAAACTGATTTTGTTTCAGGAAATCAACAATTTCAAAATCTAGGACAGGAAATTGCTATGCAAGTAGCTTCATTAAATCCAGAAAATATCGATCAACTCCTTAATCAAGAATACATTAGAGACCCATCTAAAAAAATTAATGATTTAATAAAAGAAGCCATCTTAAAATTTGGAGAAAATATTAAAATCAATAGAATTGTTAGATTTGAAATATAAATATGGACGATCTCATTTCCCTTTTCAAACAAAAGTCTCAAAAAATTATCAATTTTTTAAAAGAAGACTTAAAAACGATTCGGACTGGTCGAGCTTCACCTTCTTTAATAGAAAATCTTGAAGTAGAGACATATGGTGGGTCAACAAAATTAAAATTACTTGAATTATCAACGATTACCGCCGAAGGAGCAAATACTCTTGTTATCTTTCCTTTTGATCCAACAACAATAAAAGATATTGAAAAAACAATTTTAAAATCTCCCTTAGGATTATCACCTTCAATTCAAGGCAATAAAATTATCATAAAAATTCCACCTTTATCAACAGAACAAAGAGATAAATTTAAAAAAATTGCTTCAGAAAAAATTGAAGAGAAAAAAAATCAAATAAGAAATCTTCGTGATGATATAAGAAGAACTATTAAAGAAAAATTTGAAAAAAAAGAATTAACTGAAGATGAAAAATTCAGATTAGAAAAAGAAATTGATAATTTAAATTCCTTATTAATGAAAGAAATAGAAACAATAAAACAAAAAAAAGAACAAGAAATTATGGAAATATAATAAAATTTGACTTTTTTTGTTTTTATTGATAAGCTTTTTTTATAAAAATATGGATAAAAAGCTAACATCTCTTTTAATTCTTTTAGTTTTAATTTTTTCTTTATTTATAGGTTATATAGTTTTTCAAAAACCAATCGCTACTTTTACTAAAGCAAAAGAAGAATCTATTCCTTCCTCAACAAATTCTTTAATTTTTGCTTGGCCTTTATCAGCCAAAATTGACAAGAAAGAAAAAATTCAAATCAATGTCTTTATAAGAAATGCTAATAATACTCCTTTACCAAATAAACTTGTTTCTTTAAAAACAAATCTAGGAACAATTACTCCTTCCTCTTCAGTCACTGATAAAAATGGTAAAGCAACTTTTGTTTTTGAATCATCAGTTCAAGGAATTGCTGAAATTACTGCTGTTATCGATAATCAAATTCAATTATCTAAAACTATTAGTGTCAAATTTGAATAAAAAAAATTTTTATGAAAAAAATTACTAAAGTTGTTATTCCTGCTGCCGGATTTGGGACAAGATTTCTTCCTCAAACAAAAGCGATGCCAAAAGAGATGCTACCTATTGTTGACAAACCAGTGATCCAATACGTCGTTGAAGAAGCAATTAATTCTGGTATTAAAAATATTATTATTATCACTGGCGCTAATAAAAGAGCAATTGAAGATCATTTTGATGCTCCATCTGAAGATCTAATAAAAAATTTACTCCAGGGAAAAAAGGACCATCTTTTAAAAGAGATTAAAAAAATCTCTGATATGGCAAATTTTATCTATATTCGCCAAAAAGGACCTTATGGTAATGGCACACCAGTTTTATCTGCTGAACCAGCAATTGAAAATGAACCTTTTGCGGTTTTGTGGGGTGACGAATTTATATATAGCAAACCTCCAAGATTAGCCCAGATGATTGAAGCTTATGAAAAACTTGGAGGAATAATCATCTCTGGAGTAAAAATTGAAAAAAAAGAAGATTTGCAAAGATACGGAATTGCTGATCTTTCTCATATTGAGAAAAATATTTATAAAATAAATAAGATCGTTGAAAAACCTGATCCTGATAAAGCCCCATCAAACATCGCTACTCATGGAGCTTATATCCTTCCTCCAGAAATATTTACTGCTTTAAAAAAAATTAAACCAGGAAAAGGTGGAGAAATATGGCTAGTTGACGCTATTAATTATCTTAAAAATCAAGGAATCCCTGTTTACGCCGTAGTGATAAAAAACGGAAAATATTATGATACAGGAAATAAATTTGAATATTTAAAAACAGTGGTTGAATTTGCTCTAAATCATCAAGAAATAAACGGTGATTTTTATGCTTTCTTAAAATCAATCATTAAAAATAAAAAAACTCCCATTGAAAAATAATTTTTTCATTTATATAATTGAAAGATTATGATAGATAAAAATAAAAAAATTGAAGAGCTTTTTAATGCCGGAGCCCATCTTGGCCATAAAAAAAACAAAATCCATCCAAAGGCAAAAAAATATATTTACAGTATTGAACAAGGAGTTTCCATTATCAATCTTGAAAAAACTGTTGATCTTTTAGAAAAAGCTAAAGATTATCTAAAAACTTTAGCAAAAGAAAAAAAGACTCTTCTTGTTGTTGCTACTAAAAAAATTTGTTCTCCATTTATTAAAGAAATCTGTCTTCAAAATAATATTCCTTATATTAATTTTAAATGGCCTGCCGGACTTTTAACTAATTTTGAAACTATCATCAAAAATATAAAAAAACTCAAACAGATGAAAAAAGATGAAGAAGAAGGAGCATGGAATAAGTTTGTCAAACACGAACAAATAAGATTAAAAAAACAACTAAAAAAATTAGAAAAATTTTATGGTGGAATAATTAATTTAGAAAAAATTCCCGAGGCGATTTTTGTCATTGATATCAAAAAAGAAAAAAATGCTGTTAAAGAAGCAAAAGATAAAAATATCAAAATTATTGCCATTGTTGATACTAATGTCAATCCTGATCTTGTCGATTACCCAATTCCCGGCAACGATGATTCTTTATCATCAATAGAATACTTTGTTAAAGAAATTATCCAAGCCTATACTAATAAATAAACTTCATTTTTATCCTTAATTTTTTGATATAATTTTATCTATGCTTTATTCTAAATTATTTGGTAAAACTAAAAAAAATTCCAAAAAATATGATTCAATTAATGCTACTTTACTTATAAAAGCTGGCTTTATTGATCAAGTGATGGCTGGCACTTATACTTATTTACCTTTAGGGTTGAGAGTTTTAGAAAAAATAGAAAATATCATTAGGGAAGAAATGAACACAATCGCTCAAGAAATCCTCATGCCTGCTTTAACGCCAATATCCAATTGGCAGAAAACTCAACGATTTGAAAAAGTTGATGTCTTAATGAAAACGACTCCTGCTAATATTTTTGCTAAAGCCAAAAATGATACTGAATATGTCCTTAATCCAACTCATGAGGAGGTTGTCACTCCTTTGGCTCAAAAATTTGTTTTTAGTTATAAAGATTTTCCTTTTGCTTTATATCAAATCCAAACTAAATTTAGAAATGAACCACGAGTTAAATCAGGACTTCTCAGAGGAAGAGAGTTTAGAATGAAAGATTTATATAGTTTTCATATTTCAATTAATGATTTTAAAAACTATTATGAAAAGGTTAAAGAAGTTTATATGAAAATTTTTTATCGATTAGGAATCGGTAAAGACACTGTAATTGTTATGGCTTCTGGTGGATCTTTTACTGATGATTATTCTCATGAATTTCAAACTCTTTGTCAAACCGGTGAAGATAAAATTTTTTATGTTCAAAGCAAAAATCTTTATTTCAATAAAGAAGTTGCTCCAAGTCAAGCTCCAAAAATAAAAAATGATGACAAAAAAATTCTGCCAAAAAAAGATGTCAAAGGAAAAGGAATAATAGGTGTTGAGGAAATTGCTCAATATTTAAAAATTCCTATTGAAAAAACTACTAAAACTTTAATTTATGAAACTGATGACGGCAGAATAATCGCTGCTGCTGTAAGAGGAGATTATGAGATAAATGAAGATAAATTAAGAAAAGTTGTGAAATGTCAATCTTTAAAATTAGCCTCAGCTGATGTGGTTAAAAAAAATATTGGCGCTGAAATTGGCTACATTGGCATTATTAATCTTCCAAAACATGTAGAACTTTATCTTGATGAATCAGTTTTAGGAAGAGTTAATTTTGAAACAGGAACAAATAAAAATTATTATCATTCAGTTAATGTCAATTTTGGCAGAGATTTACCATACCCTGAAAAAACCTATGATATAAAAATTGCTAAAGAAGGCGATCTTTATCCTGAAACTCAAGAGAAATACCAAGTCTTTAAAGCATCTGAAGTAGGCAATATCTTTCCCTTATATACAAAATTTACTGAAGCCTTCGGATATAAATATATTGATTCAAAAGGTGAAGAAAAACCAGTAATTATGGGTTGCTATGGAATCGGTTCATCAAGAATTATGGGGGTGATTGTTGAAAAATATCATGATGAAAAAGGAATTATCTGGCCTGAATCAGTAGCTCCTTATCAGATACATCTTGTTGGTTTAGATTTAAAAAATCAAGAGGTAAAAAATCAGGCTTTTTCTCTTTATCAATTATTAACTGAAAAATATCATTTTGAAGTCTTGTTTGATGACAGGGAAGAGATAAGCGCCGGAGAAAAATTTAATGACGCTGATTTAATCGGTATTCCTCACAGACTAGTAATTTCAAAAAGAACCAAAGATAAAATCGAGTACAAAAAAAGGTCAGAAGAAAATAGTTATCTTTTAACTCTTGAAGAAATTATTTCAAAAATAAAAAAATCATGAAAATTATTGTCACTCATCTTTCACCTGATATTGATGCGATAACCTCTGTCTGGTTAATCAAAAGATTTTTACCAAAATGGCAAGAGGCGAGTTTAAAATTTGTCCCTGCTGGTTCAACTTTAGATAATAATCCTCCAGATGAAGATCCAAATATAATCCACGTTGATACGGGTTTTGGTCGTTTTGATCATCATCAAACAAAAGAATTTACTTGCGCTGCTAAAATTGTTTTTGAATTTTTAAAAGAAAAAAAATATCTAAAAAAAAATCAGATCGAACCTTTAGAAAGATTAATTAACCAAGTAAATAATTTTGATCATTTTCAAGAAGTATACTTTCCTAATTCTTCTGAAGATTATTATGAGTTTATGATAGGAAGTATTATTGATAGTGGCTTAAAAAATGTTTTAAAAGATGATGAAAAAATTGTTTTAGTGATATTTCCTTTTTTAGATGCTCTTTTAAATATTTTTTCAAAAAAAATCAGTGCTGAAAAAGAGATAAAAAAGGGCTATATTTTTCAATCTTTTTGCGGAAAAACTCTTGTCTTAGAAACAAAAAACGAAGAAACCATCAAACTTGGCCAAAAAATGGGATTTAAACTTGTTGCCAGAAAAGATCCTGATACAGGTCATATCAGAATTAAGACTCCACCTGATAAAAGATTAAGCCTAAGACCGTTATATGAAAAGATTATCCAAGTTGATAAAAAAGCTACTTGGTTCTTGCATAAATCTGAAAATATGCTTCTTAATTCATCCTCAAAAAATCCTAATTTTATCCCTTCAAAATTAACAATAAAACAATTAATTGAGATTATTAAATCAATAAAAAAATCTAACACCTAATCCAAAAAAGACCCTTTCAAGATTTAAAAAAAACTATAAAAAATTTAAACAACTAATGCGCTAACAAACAGACTAGCTGTTAACTAAAAATAAAATAATAAATAAACTAATAAACAAATTTTTAATCAATAATAAATATTTAAATTTTTAATATATTAAAAATTGATTAAAAATTTATTATTTAATATTTGTTATTTTTAATTAACCTGTCTACCATGAGGTGACATTCCATAATAAAAAACTTTAAGCAGATTAAACCATTAATAGCTAACCAGCAACTAGAAAATCAGCTTACTCTTTAATTAATATTAATTTTGAATTTTAAATTTTGAATTTTGAATTTTTAATTTTTAATTTTTAATTTTTTATAGTATACTAAAAATAGAGTTAATATAAATTTTTAATAATTGAAAGGAGGCGTAAATTTTTAAATGGTTGTTGTCATCAAAAAAAAAGGCGAAACAAAAGATAGTTTATTTAGAAAATTCAGTAAAATTTTTCTTGAAGAAGATATTATTAATGCTTTAAAGAAAAAACAATTTTATCGAAAACCATCATTAGTAAGAAAAGAAGAAGAAAAAGAAAAAAGAAAAAAGCGTTATCTTAAAAAATAATTTTTTTTATATGATAGAATTCTTTTCCTCTTCAAGATATAAATTTAATAAAAAATATATTAAAGATCAGATTAATCAATATTTAATTAATAAAAATCTTGTTGGTAATTTTAAAATTAATGTGGTTTTTGTCGGTAAAATTAAGATGAAAAAAATCGCTTCAACTTATAAAAATGAAGATGTAGCTTTGCCTGTTTTATCTTTTTTATACAATGAAAAAATTAATGAAAATGAGATTTTATTAGGAGAAATCTTCATCTGCTATCCTCAAGCAGTTCTTCTTGCTGCCGAAAGAAATAAAAAAGTTGATGATACTCTTGTTAACTTGATCAAACACGGAATTGATAATCTATTAAAAAATTAGTTCATTAATAAAAATGAATTTACCGAATAACTTAAAAAAAATTTCTTCTTTTTTAGAAAGACTGCCGGGAATCGGTGAAAAAACGGCTAATCGTTTAGCTTTTTTTTTATTAAAAATTCCTGAAAATGACTTAAAAGAATTTGCTGAATCTGTCTTGCAATTAAAACAAAAAACTAAGTTATGCAAAAATTGTTTTAATTTAACAGAAGATGATTACTGCGATATCTGTCAAGACCAAAAAAGAGATACCACTATTATTACCGTTGTTGAGACTGTTCTTGATATTTTATCTTTCGAAAAAGCTAATATTTATCATGGCCTTTATCATGTCCTTCATGGTAAAATTGACCCTTTAAATCATGTTGGACCTGATGATATTCAAATTAAATCTTTAGAAAAAAGAGTAAAAGAAAATCAAGAAAATATAAAAGAGATTATTTTAGCCACTAGTTTTGATATGGAAGGGGAAGCAACAGCAATGTATATCAAAGAAAAAATCAAAAATATCAACCAAAAAATAAAGATCACCCGCCTGGCTTATGGACTACCAATTGGCGCTAATTTAGAATATGCTGATTATCTAACTTTAAAAAAAGCCATTGAGGGAAGAAATAATTTTTAAACTATTTTTTTAATCTCTGAAACAATTAAAGGAGCAATCGAAATCTCTTCAAGTTGAGAAATTTTTTGTTCTTCTCTTAAAAGAATAGTATTGGTGGTAAAAATTTTTTCAATCTTACTTTTAAAAAGAACTTCTTTTGCTGAAGGAGAAAAATCATGGTGGACAATACAAGCAAAAACTTTTTTTCCACCTTTTTTTAAACAAAAATCAGCCGCATGAACTAAAGTACCACCTGAAGTAATAATATCATCAACAATAATGCAAATTTTATTTTCAACATCGCCATATAAATTTAACGCTTTAGATTGATGAATTTTTTCTAAATTTCTTTTTTTTTCAATCACTGCAATATCAACATCTTTTTTTTGAAAAAAATGTTCGGCAAAAAGCTGAGCTCTCTCAACACCTCCTTGATCTGGAGAAACGACTATCATTAATTGATCATCTACTTTTAATCCAATACTTTTAAAATAGTGTTTTATTTTGTCTCCTAGATAATTAAAAGCATTAATATTTTTAAAAGTGATTGAAAAAATTCCTTCGGTTCCCTCATCATGAAGATTAATAGTATAGACTGCATTAAAACCAATCGTCTCTAAAAATCTAATCACAACATTAGCAGAAACCGCTTCACCTGGTGAATGCTCTCGGTTTTGCCTAGCATAACCAAAATAGGGGATAAAAGCAATAATTTCTTTAGCGCCGTTTCTTTTTAAAGCGTCAGCAAAAAAAAATAACTCCATTAAATGGGTATCAGTTGGATTTGAAGTTGGCTGAATAACAATGCAAATATCATCTTTGACTCTTTCTTTTATAGCTACTCTTACCTCTGAATTATCAAAACGAACTATTTCTCCTTTTCCTAAAGGAATTTTAAGAAGATGAGAAACCTCTTTTGCCAAAGGTAAATTAGCCGAACCAGAAAAAAGTTTTAACACTTTAAAAAATTCTAAAAATTTAAATTAATATAAAAAAATTATTTTTGTTGAGTTGATATTTCAATTAGTTTTCTTGCTGCTAACTCTTGGGTTTTTTTTACTGCTTCATTAACAGCTTCAGCGATCCGATTTTCGATAATTCCATCAACCTCAATTGATTCAATTATTTGATCACCTCTTACTACTACTCTAACACCATTTTTTTCTATCTCAATATGCTCTTTTTGCAAGGCTTGTTGCATCTGTTGAGCTTGCTGTTGTAATTTTTGTAAATCACCTAAAGGATTAATCATAATATATATTATAAAATTTTAATTACTATCATTGTAAAAGGTTGCTAAAGCAATTTCAAGAGGTAAAGACTCAATCGGACTAATTTTTAGTTGTTGATAAGCCTCCATTAATAATTTTATTAAAAAAACAATCTCTTTTACTGTTAACTTTGTTTGTTTTTTGTCATCTAAAAAAACTCCTTTTTTTGCTAAAAGTTGAAGTCTTAATTCTTCTAAAAGATCCTCGATCAAAATCTTAAAATTGCCTCCTCCTTGATAAAACTCATCAATCCATAAAAAAGTTTTTTTAATATCTTTACTTTCAATAATCTGAAAAAGATCATTTTTTCCTCTTATTCCTAAATATTTTTCTAACTCGTCAATTGTCTTTATTTTTTGAATTACAACTTCTTCTAAAATTTTGGTCGCATCACGAAAAGAATTATCACTATGAGAAGCAATTAGGTTATAAAAATTATCATCATAATTGAGATTTTCATTTTTTCCAATTCTTTTAAGCATTGAAATAATATCTTCTTTTTTAGCTTTGCCAAAATTAACCCTCACACATCGGGAAACAATTGTTTTTGGCAATTTTTCAACATTAGTTGTTGCTAAAATAAAAATCGCTGTTTTTGGTGGTTCTTCTAAAGTTTTAAGCAAGGCATTAAAACCATCCTGGGTGATCATATGGGCTTCATCAATAATAAAGACTCGATATCTTCCAGCCATTGGCAAAAAATTTACTTCTTTGATTAAATTTTTTATTTCTTCAATCCCTCTATTTGAAGCGGCATCCATCTCAACAACATCAGTAAATGAAGAAGAAGCAATTGATAAACAATTAAAACATTGATTACAAGGTTCAAAACTTCCTTTTTTATGAGCATAAGAATTATTAAGACAATTAACTGCTTTGGCAATAATTCGCGCTGTTGATGTTTTTCCGGTGCCTTTTTGGCCAACAAAAAGCAACGCTTGGGGAATTTTTTTACTCTCAAGAATTTTTTTAATCTGTTCTTTTACCTGTAAATTATCAATCTCTTCAACAATTTTTGGCCGATATTTTAAATAAAACATAAAATTATAACTGAACTACCTCAACAACTATTAAAGGTCTTCTTCCTTTTTCTTCAAAGAAAAATTTTTCTAATATAGAAACAATATCTTTTTTTATTCTATTAATATCAAAGACTCTTCCTGATTTTGGTTTCATTAATTTTTCAATCTTTAAAACCGCTTTTTTATATAACTCTCCTTCTTCTTTTTCAAAGACAAATCCTCTTGAAGAGATTTTCGGCCGAGTGATTAATCTGCCAAAATTATCAATAATCAAAAAAGCAAAAACTATTCCCTCTGTGGAGATTGTCTTTCTATCTCTTAAAACAATATTTCCCACATCACCAACTCCATAAGCATCAACATAGATATTTTTTGTTTCAACAATATCACCTTTATAAACTCTTCCTTTGACAAACCAAAGCGTCTCACCTTCATTCAAAGAAAAAATATTTTTTTTATCATAACCTAAGTCTTTAGCTAAAAATTCATATTGTTTTTGATGTCTTAAGGTACCTCCAATAGGAATTAAATATTTAGGATGAGTAAATCTAATCATAAATTTTAAATCTTCTTGATTACCATGACCAGAGGAGTGAAGTTGATCAGCAATATCAGAATAGGAAACATCAGCTCCTTGAGCAACTAAACTTTCTATCAAACCATAAACTTCATTTTCATTTCCAGGAATTGGATCCGAGGAAAAAATCACTCTATCACCTGGCTTTATCTTAACATAAGGATTTTGTTTATCGGTTAATTTTGCTAAAGCTGAACCATATTGACCTTGACTGCCTGCGGCAATAATCGCTACCTTATTAGGAGGCAATCTCATCACTTCTTCTTCTTTAATAATCATCGACTGAGGAATAGGAAGGTAACCTATATCGGAGGCAATTTGAGTGCTTTGTTTTACTGATCTTCCCAAAAAAACAACTTTTCTGTTGAATTTAATCGCCGCTTCGATAAATTGCCTGATTCTTGAGATATTTGAAGAAAAAGTTGTCATAATAATCTTTCCTTTTGTTTTCCTCATCTCATTTTCAAAACTTTCACCAACAACTGACTCTGATAAAGTCAGACCCGCCCTTTCACTGCCCAAACAATCAGACAAAAGACACAAAATCCCCTCATGTCCAGCTTTAACAATTTTATAAAAATCAGGCGGTGATCCATAAGGAGGAGTTAAATCAAATTTAAAATCTGATCCATGATAAAAATTACCAATCGGTGTTTTAATTAAAATATGAGTGGTATCAGGTATTGAGTGAGTGACTCTAATAAAAGAGACTTTAAAAAAACCAAAATTATACTCTTTTTCAAAATTAACTCTTTCAACAAAAATTCTTTGACCAAATTCTTCAAATTTATTTTCAATAAAAGCTGATGTTAATTTACTAGCAAAAACTTTCGGTGATCCTAAATCGTGATAAAGATAAGGTAAAGCGCCAATATGATCTTCATGACCATGAGTTAAAAGAATTCCTCTGATGTATTGAATTTTGTCTTGTAAATAAGAAATGTCAGGAATAACAAAATCAACTCCTAATTCTTTTTCTTGAGGAAAACCAAGTCCGCAGTCAACAATAAGAATATCTTGAAGAAAACTACCTTGATAAAATTCATAAAGATACATATTTTTTGTCACCCCAACAATTCCACCTAAAGGAACAAACTTTACTCTGTAATCATTCATATCTAAAATAAATATTTTTAATTAGTTATAATGATTATAACATTTATGAAAATAACAAAAAATGCAATTATTAAAAAATTAACTCAAGTTCTTGATCCAGAACTAAATATTTCAATTGTTGATTTAGGATTAATCTATCAAATAAAAATATTAAAAAATAAAATAAAAATCACCATGACCTTGACAACCATTGGTTGTCCTTTATTTTCTCTAATTGAAGATGAAATTAAAAATAAAATTGTTGAATTAGGAATAAAAAAAGAAAATATTGAAATCGATTTGACCTTTGATCCGCCCTGGAGTTTAGACAAAATGACAGAAAAAGCAAAAGCGATATTAGGAATTATCTAATAAAATATGCCAAAAGGAAAACTTTTAGATGATACCTTTGAACAATTGGTTGAATTAGGTCGTTCAACAGCAAAACAAACAGTTAAATCTGTCGCTCAAACCTTTAATCCTTTATCTTTTTTTGAAAGAAAACCCGATAGTAATTCTCAATCAGTAAATGAACAATTAGAAAATGCAGAAAAATCTAAAAGAAAAAATCACACTCCTTTAAATTTTGAAAGACTGAATGAAAAATTTAGACAACAAGAAAAAGCAAGAACCAAAGCTTTAAGACAAAGACTTTTTCAAATGGTTAAAAGAGAAGAGGAAAGAGTTTTTCAAGAAAAAAAACAACAAGAACTTCAAAAACAAAGACAAGAAGAATATGAAAGACAAAAAAAAGAAAGACAAAAAAAAGAAAAACAGGAAAATTTTACCCCCATCCCAATGGGGAAAATTAGAAGAAGTATTTTTTCTCCAAAAAGAGTCGCTCAACGATCTCACGCCGAAACCAAACCATCAGTAGGAAAACAATAGAAAAAAATTTATTAATCCTAGTTGACTAGTCAACTAGGATTTTTTTAAATTCCATCAAATTCCATAATTTTTCTCTCGGTATTGATTCTTCTTTTTTTCCCAATAAAGTTGCCAATGACCTATTTTAAAACCAGGTTGAATAAAAAAATCTGAAAATATATTATCTATTTTTTTAATAAATTTTTCTTTAAATATTTTATTTTTAAAAATTTTAATTAGCTTTAATTTTTTGTTAGTTAAAAATAAATAATATTTAGAAACAGTCTCTTTAGAAACATTAAGAATTTTTTTCGTATTTTTTTGACTAATTCCCTTTAAAAGCAAATATATAATCGCTACTCTTTTTGCAAATAAAATTTTTTCTTTTGGAGTAAAAAATTCATTAATAATAATGAAAAAATCTTCTTTATTATTTCCTTTCTTTAATAAATAAAAAAATAAATTGTATATTTTTTCTAAAATTTCATCTGGTAATTTATTTTTTGAAATATTTACCATATTAAAAATACTAAAAATTTATCTAAAAATATTGTTTTTGTCTATAGTCTATAGACAACAAAAAAATTAATAAACAAAAAATTATTTTTTGCTATACTTTTTCTATGAAAATTTATAATACTTTGACTCGAAAACTCGAAAACTTTAAACCAATAAATAATAAAACTGTTTTATTTTATCAATGCGGTCCAACTGTTTATTGGATCCAACATATTGGCAATCTTCGCGCTATGGTCTGGGCTGATTTAATAAGAAGATCACTTATCTATTTAGGATATAAAGTAAAGTTTGTAAGAAACTATACTGATGTTGGTCATCTGACATCTGATGAAGATAGGGGAGAGGATAAAATGGAAAAAGGCGCTAAAAGAGAAGGACTCACTCCTCAAGAATTAGCTAAAAAATATATAAAAATCTTTGAAAATGATACCCGAGCTTTAAATATTCTTGAACCAACTTATAAACCAAAAGCAACTGAATATATAAAACAAATGCAGGAAATGATAAAAATCCTTCTTGATAAAGGCTATGCTTATCTTACTGATTTAGCAGTAGTTTATGACGTCTCAAAATTTAAAAATTACAATCAACTTAATCGTCAAAAATTGGATTTAAATCTTCAAGGTGCCGGAAAAGGAGAGATTAATGACCCTCAAAAAAAACATTTTGCTGATTTTAATCTTTGGGTTTTTAAAAAAGGTCCTCATAAAAACGCTTTACAGACTTGGCCATCACCATGGGGTGAAGGATTTCCTGGTTGGCATATTGAATGCTCAGTGATGGCAAAAACCCTTTTAGGAGAAACGATTGATCTTCATATGGGCGGAGTTGAACATATCTCAGTTCATCATACTAATGAAATCGCTCAATCAGAAGCAGCTAATGGCAAAAAATTTGTTAACTATTGGATCCATAACGAACATCTTTTAGTAAATAACCAAAAAATGTCCAAATCCGAGGGAAATATCATTACTTTAACCGATATTATTAAAAAAGGCTTTCATCCTCTTGATCTAAGATATTTTTATCTTCAAGCTCATTACCGCTCCAAACAAAACTTTACTTTTGAAGCGCTATCAGCTGCTCACGAAGCTTTAAAAAATTTAAAAAATCAAATTGTTTTTAAAAAATTGAATCTCTCCTTGCTAAAATCAAAAAAACTTTTCTCATATCGAAAAAAATTTATCGATTATATTTCCAATGACTTTCAGATCCCACAAGCGTTAGCTTTAGTTTGGCAGATTATAAAATCTAAAAACTTATCAGCTGAAGAAAAATCAGCTTTAATTTTAGATTTTGATAAAGTTTTTGGATTAAAACTTAATCAAAAAACTGTTGAAAAAATCCCTCAACAAGTGATTGACTTAGCTGAAGAAAGAAAAATCGCCCGAGAAAAAAAAGATTTTCAAAAAGCAGATGAATTAAGACAAAAAATTGAAACTCTTGGATACAAAATAGAAGACTTACCAAAAAATAATTATAAAATTATAAAAAAATAAATTTTTAATTTTTAATTTTTAATTTTAAATTTTAAATTTTTTTATATACTCTTATTACTGGATGGTCAAAGACACTCCAAGTTTCTTCAGCCTGTTCATCATCAAGTCCTACAGAAAATTCAGCAATTTTTTTAAAACCTAATTTGCCAGAAAATAAATTTGCGTAATATTCATTTAAAAGAGGATAGTTCTTTTTTAGATTTTCACATTTTTTATTTAAAAAACTAAAAAATGAAGAATTAAAACCAGCCTCACAAGTATGATTAGCAAAAACTCTTCTTGAAGGAATAAAAATATAATCAGCTTTTTGAAGATGATTTTTAAATTCTTCTTGAAGAATCAGATCATTATCTAAATCGTAAAAATTAAAAGAAATGATTTGAAGATTTTTCTTATTAATAAGAGGAATATCAACAACATTGGCAGTCTCTGATAAAACATAAGAATTTGCTGGGATATTTTTATTTATCCACTCTGTTGCTTGAATTCGAGTATCTTTTTGCTGATAAACTTGAAAATATTTTAATCCAGGGATAATTGAATAAAAAACTATCAAAAAAAGCAAAACAAAAAATATTCCTAACTGAAAAAAATTTTTCTTTTTATCAACAATAGTTAAACTAAACCAATAAACAATCTCAGCTAAAAATAAAATTGAAAAAATTAATAACAAAGGAAAAACCGGTGCCATAAATCTTGTCCATTTAACAAAAATAAAGCTATTAACAAAAAAATAGCTTAAAAATCCGATTCTTAAAATATTAATTTTTTTATCTTTAAAACTTAATAAAAAAAATCCAAAAATCGCCAAGATAAAAATCGGTAGTCCTAAAGCATAAGGAAAGATTTTTTCAATTTGAAAAAGTATCGGAATTGTATCCTGAAACTGTCTGGTATAAAAAACTAAATATTTTCCTAAGGCAACATCTTTTTCATAAGTGATTGCTCCTAAAAAATCTTGAAAATTGATAAAATTATGAGGCGAACTGATAATAAAAAAAATTAAAGAAATTATCAATAAAATCAAAACATCAAATATTTTGCTAAAAAATATATACCAAGAAGGAAACTTTGACTTTTTTCTTGAAAAAATTATTAATAAAGGAATTGTTATAAATATTAAAGAAGAAATCTTTGTTCCTAAAGCTAAACCTAAAATTATTCCCGAATCAATAACATATTTTAACAAACTAATCTTTCTTTCAACATAAAGTAAAGTTTTATACAAAATAAAAACATAAAAAAACATCAATAATGATTCTGTTGTTCCAAAATGAGCCAATTGAATCCCATAAGGGGGAAAAACAATTATTAAAACTGAGACTATTTTTAAAATATTAGGAAAAATATTATCAGAATAATCTTTTTTATTTAAAAAAATTTCAATAATTTTAAAAAGAAAAATTCCTGTTAAAACTGAAAAAAAAGCAGAAATAATTCTTAAGACTAAAGTTGAACTTATCTCAATCACAAAACTCCTAAAAACCCAACTCAATAAATACCCCAAATAAAGCGGCAGTTGTCCATAAGCAAAAAAATGAGGATTAAAACACTCTTTTAGATTAAAATCTCCCTGAAAACTAATCCATTGATAAACCGGCTTCCATTGTAAAAATAAATTTTTTGGTAAATCAAAAGATATCTTTGGCCACTGACAATCTAATTGTTGCAAAGCAATCGCCATATTTCTTTCATCAGGATGCATCGGATAAGGAAGACTCCAGGAAAGATTAAAAAATCTTGTAAAAATTAAAAAAATGATTAAAATTAAAAGTATAATAAGATTAAAAGTATTATTTCTATTTCTATTGATTTTTTTAAACATAAATAGTATTATAATAAAAATGAAATACGAACTAGTAATTCTTCTTGATAAAGAAGAACAATTAGAACCAGTTAAAAACCTCATCGAAACTCTCAAAGGAAAAATAGAAAAAATTGACCGATGGGGAGAAAAAACTTTAGCCTATCCAATAAAAAAGAAAAAACGGGCAATTTTTTTTAGTCTTTTTTTTGATATGGAAAAGAAAAATACTCTTGAATTAAGAAAAAAACTTAATTTTGATGAAAAAATATTAAGATTTTTATTATTAGTTAAAAATTAAAAATAAAATATGGCAACAAGATCTTTAAATAAAGTGATTTTAATTGGTAATTTAACTCGTGACCCTGAACTAAAATATACCCCATCAGGGACTGCCGTCTGTTCATTTGGACTGGCGACAAATAGATCCTGGACAACCTCTGATGGACAAGCAAAAGATGAAGTTCAGTATCATAGAATTGTCGCCTGGCAAAAATTAGCTGAACTTTGTGGTAAATTATTAACAAAAGGAAGAAAGGTTTATCTTGAAGGAAGAATCACTTACCGGACATTCACCGGTAAAGATGGTCAACAAAAATCAGTGACTGAGATTGTCCTTGATGATTTTATTGTTTTTAATGAAGGAAAAAAGACTGTTAACAACAACAATCAAGTAAAGACAGAACCTCAGGAAGAAAAAGCTGCTAATCAAGAAGAAGTTTCTCCTGAAGAAGAAGCCCCCCCAATTGAAGAAGAACATAAAGAAGAAAGCGAACAAACAAATAGTCAAGAAGAAAAAATTAATCCTGATGATATTCCTTTTTAAGGGTTTTATTAAATTTATTAAAAAAATATGAAAAAATGTTTTTTTTGTCAATTTAAAACTAGCCCGAGTTTTAAAGACGTTGATAATCTAGAAAAATTTTTAACAACAAGAAAAAAAATCGTCAGTCGACAAAAATCAGGAGTTTGTGCCAAGCATCAAAGAATCTTAACCAAACAGATAAAATACGCCCGATATCTTGGTCTTCTTCCTTATGTTTCCTATCAAGGATTGAGATAATTCTTTTTTTATCTTATACTTTCTTTATATGATTATCTCTTATCCTTTACCAGCTGATGCTCGTCCTCTTGTTGAAAAAGATGAAAAAATAGATTTTAATACTCCTTTATATCAAATCGATTCTCATCAAGAAACAAAAATTTATTTAGCTCAAGAGCTTCAAATCAATCCAAAAAAAATCTTTAATTTTTTAAAAAAATTTGTCGGTGAAAAAATAGAAAAAGATGAGGTTTTAGCGGTAAAAAAAACTTTTTTCTCTGAAAAAATCATTAAATCACCTGTTTCGGGAATAATCAAAGAGATTGATCACCATCAAGGATTAGTTGTTATTGATTTCCTTGATTATCATTCTCAAAAAATTTTCTCTCCTTTTAAAGGAGTTGTTGAAAAAATTTCCAAAAACGAGTTTCAGATAAAACTCAACAAACCTCAAGAATATCAAATAAAAAAAATAAAAACTGATTTTGGGGGAGAGGTATTTTATTTTAAAGAAAATCAATTTTTTGAGATTAATAGCGATCAAGTAGAAAATAAGATTATTATTTCAGAAAAAATTTCTTCATTTTCACAAGCAAAACTTGAAGCTTTAGGAGTTAAAGGTTTTGTCACTCTTGAATCTTTACCAGATAAAACCACTCTTAACTCTGTTCTTATTAAAAATATTGCTGATTTTGAAAAAATTAAAAAAAATCAATTTCCTTATTGCACAGTAATAAGCAAACATGATAAGATTTATTTTTATCAATAAAAATAATAACAAATGAAAAATTTAAAAAATAAACTGACCAATATTTTTTTTATTCTAGCATTAATAATTTTTACTTTTAATTTAGGTTATAAAATCGGCAAGAATCAATCTTTACCTCCATCCTTTTTAAAACAAGAAAATAAAAACATAAATCAACCAATAAAAAACTTTGATTTATTTTTTGAAGTCCTCAAACAATTAGAAAAAAAATATGTCGACCAAAATAAAATTGATCTAAAAAAAATCTATTATGGTGCTATTAAAGGAATGGTTGCTAGTCTTGATGATCCTTATACTTTCTTTCTTACTCCTGAAGAAAATCAACAATCAAAAGCTGATCTTCAAGGAAAATTCGAAGGAATTGGCGCTCAGCTTGGATTAAAAAATAATCGGATTATTGTCATTGCTCCTTTAAAAAACTCACCCGCAGAAAAAGCTGGTGTTAAAGCAGGAGATTTTATCAATAAAGTCGATAATCAAAAAACAACTGGTTGGACCCTTCAACAAGCAGTTTCAAAAATCAGAGGCAAGAAAGGAACAATCGTTAAATTAACTCTTGAAAGAAATAATAAAGAAGTTGAGGTTTCAATTACCAGAGATGAGATTATTGTTCCCTCAGTTGAACTTTCTTTTGAAAAGAATATCGCTTATTTAAAACTTAATCAATTCGGTGATCGTACGAATTACGAATGGGATAAAGCCGTATCTGAAATTGAAAAAAAATGGAAAAACAAAACAATAAAAGGAATGGTTTTAGATTTAAGAGATAATCCTGGTGGTTATCTTGAAGCCTCAGTTTATCTTGCCTCTGATTTTTTAAAAAAAGGCGATTTGATCGTTAAACAAGAAGCAAAAACAAAAAACTTTTCTTATGATTACAAAAGCGAAAAAGACGGTCGACTTTTAGGAATTCCTTTAGTGATTTTAGTTAATCAAGGATCAGCCTCAGCTTCGGAGATCTTTGCCGGATCTCTTCGTGATCATAAAAAAGCAATCCTTGTTGGTGAAAAAACCTTTGGTAAAGGATCAGTTCAAGAAGCTGTTGATCTATCTGAAGGTGCTGGTCTTCATATTACTGTTGCCAAATGGATTCTCCCTAAAGGTGATTGGATTAATGAAAAAGGTATCGAACCAGAAATCAAAATCAAAAATGAGATAAAAGAAGGAGAAACCTTAACCAAAGAAAACGACAAACAGCTTGAAAAGGCTTTTGAGATTTTATTAAAATAAAGATTATGAAAAAATTATTTCTTTTAATTTTTAGTTTAATTATTGTGATTTTTATTGGTCAAAATTTTAATCTTCTTCCAAACTTTTCCAATATCAACCCTTCCAATCCTCCTAAAACGTCTAATCTTCTTCAAAAACAAATTGTTGTTTACGAAGAATCAGTAATCACTAAAGTGGTTGAAGAAGCAATTCCATCAGTAGTTACTGTTGGTATCAACACGGTGATCTCCCAAAACGATTATTTTGAGATCAATCCTTTTAATCCTTTTTTACCTTTCAGAAGAATTCCTGGCAGACAAGAAAAAATTGAAAAAAATATCGGTAGCGGCTTTATTATTAGCAGTGACGGATTAATCATCACTAATAAACATGTTGTCTCAGATACTCAAGCTAAATATCAAGTTTTAACCAATGATAATGAAAAATATCAAGTGGAAAAAATTTATCGTGATCCTTTAAATGATTTAGCGATTTTAAAAATCTCTCCTAAACCTCTAAAACCCCTAAAACCTCTAAAACTCGGTGACTCTAATAATCTTAAACTTGGACAACTTGTGATTGCCATTGGTACACCTCTTGGAGAGTTTACAAATACAGTAACAGCAGGAATTATCTCGGGTTTAGGACGAGGAATTACTGCCGGCAGTCCTTTTGAAGGTTTTGTTGAAAGATTGGATAATGTTATTCAAACTGATGCCGCTATCAATCCAGGCAACTCTGGAGGACCACTTTTAAATTCAAAAGGAGAGGTTATTGGTGTTAATACAGCGATTGCCCAAGAAGGACAAAATATTGGTTTTGCTATTCCTTCCAATGTCGTTAAAAATCTTATTGAGACTTTTAATAAAAATGGCGGTAACTTTGAAAGACCGTTTATTGGTGTCAGATACAAAATGATTGACAAACAAACAGCTATTTTAAATGATGTAGTTGAAGGAGCCTATATTGTCGAAGTTGTTCCTGATTCGCCAGCAGAAAAAGCTGGTCTTCAAGAAGAAGACATTATCATTGAGTTTGATGGAAAAAAAGTTCAAGGAGATAACGATCAAATCCTTGCCAAAATGATTTTGGAAAAAAAAGTTGGCGATAGAGTAAACATTAAAATCTGGAGAAATAAAGAAATAAAATCATTAACTCTCACCTTATCTGCTGCTAAATAAATTTAGTAGTAAGTATTTAGTATTAAGAATAATTAATCTAATTAACCTAATTGACCTAATTATTCTAATTGACCTAATTGACCTAATTAACCTAATTGAAACATAAAACATAAAACATGAAACATGAAACGTAGAAAAAATTAACCTAATTTATAAATAAATAATAAA
>JBBILA010000008.1:0-22214 GCA_037445105.1 Candidatus Microgenomates bacterium | reverse complement strand
AAAAAGAAGAAACTGTTACCTATGTACCCGACTTTAACAAAGACTTGACGTTTTATTTTTTTATAGATATAATATATTTCTCCATTGAAAGTTATTATTTCATTATAGGCACTTTAACAATTAGATTGTTTTAAATTCAGTAACCGGGTTAGGAAACTTTTTAAAATTCCTTTTTTAAGAGTTTGATCCTGGCTCAGGATGAACGTTGGCGGCGTGCCTGAGATATGCAAGTCGAGCGACCCGCTCAATCCCGCAAGGGAGCTGAGCGGGAGCGGCGGACGGCTGAGTAACACGTAGGAATCTACCCCTGCCTCGAGAATAGCTAACCGAAAGGTTAGGTAATACTCGATGATCTAAATACCATTTGGTATTTAGTAAAGAACTTAACTGTTTGGGCAGGGATGAGCCTGCGGCCTATCACGGTAGTTGGTAGGGTAATGGCCTACCAAGCCAATGACGGGTAGCTGGTCTGAGAGGATGGTCAGCCAGAGGGGGACTGAGACACGGCCCCCACTCCTACGGGAGGCAGCAATCAGGAATCGTCGGCAATGGGCGAAAGCCTGACCGCGCGACGCCGCGTGCGGGAAGAAGCCCTTCGGGGTGTAAACCGCTGTGGTAGGGGAAGAAGCCCGCTCAACCCTTCTTTTTAAGAAGAATTTAAGAGTTTTTTATAAAAAGTCAAGAATTTTTAAAAAAATCTAATTTTATATTAAAAGGAAGGGCTGAGCGGGTTGACGGTACCCTACTAGAAAGGGGCCGCTAACTGCGTGCCAGAAGCGTCGGTAATACGTGGGCCCCAAACGTTATCCGGTTTTACTGGGTGTAAAAGGTCGCGTAGGCGTTCTAGTAAGTTTTATCTCAAAGACTCCTGCTTAACAGGAGGAAGGGATAAAATACTGCTAGAATAGAACCATCTTTAGGGGGATTGGAACTCATGGAGGAGCAGTGAAATGCGTTGATACCATGGGGAACACCAGTGGCGAAGGCGAATCCCTGGAAGATGGTTGACGCTGAGGCACGAAAGCTAGGGGAGCGAAGCAGATTAGAGACCTGCGTAGTCCTAGCCGTAAACGCATGCTTGCTAGCTGCACTCGCCCCGCACCATTAGGTATGGGGTGAATGTGGCGAAGGTAACCCGTTAAGCAAGCTACCTGGGGAGTACGGCCGCAAGGTTAAAACTCAAAGGAATTGGCGGGGAGGCACACAACCAGTGGAACATGTGGTTCAATTCGATACGAACCGAAGAACCTCACCAGGGTTTGACATGCCGAAGTTCTATCCCGGCGAAAGTCGGGAGATGCGCAAGCAGGTCGGCACAGGTGCTGCATGGCTGTCGTCAGCTCGTTCCGTGAGGAGTGCCCTTAAGTGGGACAACGAGCGCAACCCCTGTCTTGTGTTAAATCTGTCACAAGAGACTGCCCTCCGAGTCGGAGGGAGGAAGGAGGGGCAGACGTCAAGTCAGCATGGTCCTTATACCCTGGGCTACACACATGTTACAATGAGATGAACAACGGGTTTTGCCAGACAGCAATGTCGAGCAAATCCCTTAAATCATCTCTCAGTGGGGATTGAGGTCTGAAACTCGACCTCATGAACGCGGAATTGGTAGTAATCGCGGATCAGCCATGCCGCGGTGAATACGTTCTTGCCTCTTGCACACACCGCCCGTCAAGCCAACAAAGTCGATGATATTCGAATTCCGATTTTATATCGGAAGAGAATATTGTCGGCGATGGGGGTTAAGTCGTAACAAGGTAGCCGTTCTGGAAGGAGCGGCTGGATCACCTCCTTTCTTTTTTTTATCTCCTAACCCGTTTAATAGACTAAATTATTTTCAAAAATCACCTTCTCTTTATAATTCTTATTTTTTAAGCTATCCCCTATATTATAGGATATTTAATCTAAAGAATTAATTTTTCATTATTAGCTAATTTCTTATAGAATTTTTTCTACAAATATTTTTTAAATAAATTCTATCATTTGCCCTGGTTTTGGATAATTGAACTCATGAAGACCAGTTGTTGGATTTTTCTCATTAAAATGGCGCCAAATAGTAATTTCCAAAAATCGATCATCTTTTTCACCTGATGATCCAGGATAAATCACTAACTCACCAGGTACACCTCCAAAAAGATTAGTGACATACTTTGCTTTTTTGACGATGTTATTAATCTTTACCTTAATTAAATCACCGTATTCATATTTGCCTTTTAAAAAACTATGTTTTATAGTCGTTTTGATATTACCGTAATTGTCAATATGACCAACAAAATTTCCTTGAAAATCAGGAATAATATCAATATTTAGTTCTTCTAATTCTAATTCATCTTCCATATAATCCATCAGATGAGCCGATATTCTTGCATATAAATCTCTTGAATGAAATTGTCCTTCTTCATTTAAGCCTTTGTATTCAAAAACTTCTTCAATTTTATTTTTAATCATTGAAAAATCATAACCAGCGTTTGGACCAACGAGATAAATCCCTGATTTAAGTCTTATAATTAAAGGTTTTGCTCCTTCAGCTCTTTTTGTGCTTTGATTTGTATGAAGTCTTGGATCAGTATTTTGAAAGATGACTGTCTCCAAAGGTTCTCCATAACTTTCAATATCAATGACTAATTGATTAATTAAGAAACTGGTATGAATTGTTGAAGGAGTTGAGGAAATAAAAAATATATTTGAATTTTCAGATTTTTTTAAAAAACCCTCAATAGCTATTTTAACTTCAGCGCATGTTAAGGTATCAGAAGCCCAATCAGCAATGACGTAAAGTTTTTTCATATTTTTTTTAAAATAATTGATGATAAACTATCAAGAGTAATGATTCCTAAAATATGTTTTTTATCATCAACAACTGGTAATCCATATAGATTATACTTGAACATTTTTTTAATAACAATATCTTCTGGAGTCGTCAGATGAACAACAATCACATTTTGAGTCATAAATTTATATACTGGCGTATCAAGATCTTGAAGAAGCATGTCAAAAAGACTAAAAACTCCCACAAGTTCTTGTTTGTTATTAATTACATAGATATAATCTAGATTAGAAAAATCACTTGCCACTGTTTTTATTTTTTTTATCACCTGTCTGACACTTTCTTTAGGAAGAACAGTTAAATAATCAGTTGTTAAATACTGACCGATTTTATTTTTGGAAAAACAAAAAAGTTTTTCTAATTTATTTTTAAAATTTTCATCAAAAAAATTCATAATTTCAGCTCTTCTTTTTGATGACAAAGACAAAAGAACATCAACGGCTTCATCAGGATCAATAAGTGAGAGAAATTTTGCTGCTGTTTCTGGTTTAAAATTTTTAAAAAGATTGATTTGATAGTTTATATTTAAATTACTTACTACTTCAGCAGCTTTTTCTAAATCTAGAATTTTTAAGATTTTTTTTGCCTCTAAAACACTCATTCTTTCAAGATAATCAGCTAAATCTTCAGGTCTGATCTTTTCAAGTTTTTCTTCTCTTTTTTTCAGTTTTACCTGACCTCTTAAAAGCTCAAGAGGTTGGATATCGGCCCATGATAAAAATTGAGAGGTTGGTTTGATATTAAATCTACTTAAAAATTTGTAAAGATTATCGTTTGCTAAAAATCTTATCCTTCTTATTATTCCTAAAATTCCTACGTCAACACCCGCAATAAAAAACTCTTTTTTATCATAAAATAAAGAAACATCGTTTACTCTAACAACCTTATTACCTTTTATATCAATAATCTGTTTATCAAGAAGATTCTTTAAAATAAAAAGCTCATTTTCTTCAAGTTGAGATAAAAGATAATTTTTTTGAATGTAGATATTAGTGTTAATTTTTACTAAATATTCAGTGGAGATAATTTCTTTTTCTCCTTTATTATTTTTAATAACAATTTTGGTAATAATTGGTTTTTTTGAAGCTAGAAAAATAAAGTCTTGAAGAACTCCAATTTTTATATTGTCAATGGTGAAAACTTTTTTTCCTTCTAATTCTGAAAAATAAAGCATAAAAATTAAACTTAATTTTTGTGGACCCAAGAGGATTTGAACCTCTAACCCCTTCGATGTAAACGAAGTGCTCTGCCAATTGAGCTATAGGTCCTAAAAAAAAGTGGGTACGCGTGGAATCGAACCACGGGTCTGTTCTTTATCAGAGAACTGTTTTACCATTAAACTACGTACCCAAAATGTGATCCCGAGGGGATTCGAACCCCTGATTCTCTGGCTGAAAACCAGATGTCCTAGGCCGCTAGACGACGGGACCTTAACAATTTTATATTATAAATAAAAAAATCAAAAAATCCAATATATAATATAATGTTATAATGAAAAAATGGATGAAGAAAGAAGTAAAGAATTAAAAATTCCTTCATTATATAGTCTCTTAAGAAATAATTTTTTTGCTTTATATTGGGATAAACCATTAAGGGAATTTTTATCAATACCAGGTGTTAATATCAAAGATGAAGAAATAGAAGAAAATCAAACATTAGGTAGATATTTTTCAGGAAAAGAAATAAGTTTCTCTGATTTTAGAGAAAAAATAAAAGAGAATCCTTTTGCTGCTGCTAAGTTGGTTTTAAAAAATTTAAGAAAGATAATACCCAATCCGAAAGAATTTTTTTTACAAAATCACTCTTTATTGAACTGGGTTCCTTGGGAAATATTTATTGCTTATACTGAGCATGCAGCAACCCATCAACTTTTAGAAAGATTAGGAGAAATCAGTCATGGAGATTCTTATCTTAAAAAAGCAAAAGAAACATTTCCTTCAGGAGCGCCAAGAAAAAGAACAGAAATTTACATTCAAAGACAAAATGCCAATGCTAAAGTTCAATCAATTAATGAAGCCATTGCTAATGGGATAGACGCTATCAGTGGTCGAGAAAAAATTGGTCAGTTTGGTTTGGGAATAAAACAGATTTTTAGTTGGCTTGAGATAGGAAAAGGAGAAGTGGTAGTGACAACTAAAACCATTGATGGTCAATCTTTAAGAGTGAGGGTAAAAAAAGGATTTGACGGACAAGTCTATCTTAAATTTGAAGAGATTCAAGAATCAGAATTTGATCGCGGAACAAAAATAGAAGTTTGTGATATTGATGTTTCACCTGAGGAAAGCGCCCTTATTGAAGCAAGAATTAGAGAACGATTTTTTTTTGTCCCAGAAACCTCGATTTTTATCAATGGCAAAGAGATTAATGGTTATGAAAATATTACTATCGCTGGAAAAGAAGAAAAAGCGACTCCAAAAGGAAAAATAGAAGTTACAATAACCTCTAATGGAATTGTTATTCAGGATGATGGTTCTGGAATGAATGAACAACAAATAGTTAAGATGTTTTTACCTGGTTTTGGTAAAGAATATCGGTCGCTTACTCCTTTAGAAGCAAAAATAGAGATTGACAGAAAAGGAGAAGTTTTATTGGTAAAAGAAAAAGGAGCAAAAAGAATTGTTTTTTCTCGCAACCGAGAGGGAATATTTTCTATTCCTCTTCCCGATAATGCTATTGGTGTTGGCGATTATTCAGTAGTTTTAGAGTTAGGTCGAGCTTTAAATATTTCTGAAGGAAGAGAGGGATTGGTTTTTGATGAGAATGTTATTACGGCGCTTTCTATTTTAGTTAAAAAAACTCTTGAAGCAAATAATTTAACCCTTGATCAAAAAGTTGGTTTTTTAAACGCGTTAGGCTACGGCTTAGAGACGATTATTGCCGGACAGGAAAAAAAACATCAAGATAAAATCAAACAAATGGTTAATCAAGCTTTTAAAGAAATTGGAGAGGTTGTTAAACCATTTTTAAATTCATTAATTAACGAAGAGAAGAAAATTATTTTGCCTTCACTATCTTTTTATCAAAAAATAGAAAAAGGAGATTTTTTTCTCCATCCTAGTCTTATTGAAGCGGCTGGTTTTAACTATCATCAACTTTTAGAACAATATGGATTTACAAGAATTAAAGACGATGGCTGGGTTGAAGAAAAAAAGGGTTGGCGAGTTTATATCGCTTCTTTTAAAAATAATTCTCAATGGGAATCCCTTTTAGATCAACTTAATCAAACCAATAATAATCCTGAGATTTATTTGCAATTAAAAAGACAAGTTTTTGAAATCGCGCCAACAATTATTGATAAAGAGAGGAGGATTGTTATAATAGACGAACAACTTTATCAACGATTTCTTGAAGAAAAAGATCCAACAAGAAAAGCTTTTTTAGCCGAAGTAATTCAGATTTTAGCCAATCCTTATGTTTATACCTCTTATGAGGAAAATGATCCAAGAGTAGTTTTTCTTAATGACCAAAAAAAACCAGTCTCAGAAAAACCTGTTAGCAAAGATTCTCAGAGAGTTGATTCTGAAATCAAAGAATCTATTTTTGAATCCCTCACCATTAAACGCTGGATTATTAATAAAAGAGTTTTTGAAATTTCAGAGGCTGGAGTTTTGCAGATTTATCAAGAAGGAGAAAATGGACTCCAATTTCAATCAAGTCGAATAATTCCAGAGTTAAAAGGATTAAATGTCCAAGAAATAACCACAAATGAAAACGGATCTTGGATAGTTTTAAGAAAAGGAATTTTTGATTCACCATCTAAAATTGCTTTTATTAATAAAGATGGTTTTTTAGAGACAATAAGAGATATAAGAATAGATATTCCTTACAGATTTTCAGTTACCCAAAACGGTGAAATTTGTTATTTAACAGATGAAAATCAAGTTTATCTTTATAATCCAATTGATTTAACCCAAGAACCGAGATTTCTTTATCAATTGCCAGAGACACAAGGTTTATACTTACAGCCTTTTTTATATCAAAATAATCTTTATCTTGTTGAAAAAGTTGGCCGGCAAGGAAGGGTGAACATAGTTAACCTTCGAGATCCCCAAAGTCCTATCGTCAAAAACATTCCTTTTATAATTGAAGATGGTTATAACATAGACGACTTAAAATTTTTTCATGACAAAAACTTTTTATACATTAGTTTCGTCGTTATTAAAGAACCTTTTTATATTGGTTTGTTTAGGATCGATGAAGGTAAAAGTCAATTAGAGTTGTTAACAAAGGATTATATTAGGGATTTTTCTTATTTAACGGTTAATTCTGATTTAGAGGAAGTTGGAATTTCTGCATTCGGTGATTTTGTTATTTTTAATCCTCAAACAAAAACAAAAAGACATTATCAGATGCCGGTTAAATCGGATGATGCAGAAGAAGTTAATCTTATTTCTTCACTTTTCAACCAAATTCAATCTCTTTTTGGAGAAGAAGAATTTTCTTTTGGAACAAGCGCTCGGTTAATGGCTAATAATAGCCTAATTAGACCTGTTATCAAACCTGATTTTTCAGACAGTGAAGATAGAAAATATTTTAATTTATCAATTTTGCTCAATCTTCTTAATAATGATCAATTCAGACAAACATTTTCTTCTTACTGGAAAGAGTTGTCAACAGGTTTGTCGTACGAAGAAAAAGAAAGACTTTTTCAACGATTTGTCGAAAATTTTTTTTGGTTGACTAAAGTTGAAGGAGAGATTACAGAAGCAGATCTAGACGTCATTTTTTTTACTCATCAACCAAAGGTTTTTTTTGAACTACCCGATGATGAGAAAAAAGTTTTCTCAGAAGTTCTTTCAAAGATTCCTGATTATATTCAAAGAGAAAAAATTGGTTTGATATTTGAATTTGTTCTAACGAAAGGAGAAGAACAAAAAAAGATTTTTTATCAACAATTGGACAGATTAAAAAAACATACCACCTATTTCGAAAATTTTTTAGCTTCATTAAATGAAGTTTCTTTTTCAGAAATAGTCAAATCTCTTAAATCACCAGAAAATCTTCCCTTAACGTCAAGCTTAAGAAGTTATTTTATTTTTTTACTCAATCAAGCAGAAATATTAAGAGAAAAAAAAGATCAAGAAGAAGAAATTTTCGGTTGGTCAGAAGTCTTACCAGAGAATACTCCTCTTGCCTTAGTGGCTCAGCTTCGATTAACTGATGGGTATTTTGATTTAGAGGAAATTAGAGAAGAAATTAACAAAGGAAAACAACAAGAGATTAACCTTTCTTATTGGGAGGAAGAGATTAAAAAAGCAGTTTTTTCTCAAGCGGCTGAAGTGGGAGTTGATAAACGAGAGCTTTTGCAGAATGCAATTGCAGCAATTTTGGCGTCAGATAAAGAAGAAGGTGAGATTGTGGTTGATTATTACTACCGAAATGATAGAACCGAGTTTGTTGAGGAGATTAGCGATAATGGGACAGGGATATTGAATTGGTTGGCTTTCTTACTACCTGGTGTTTCCGATAAAAGAGGTGTTGAACAAAGAGGGTTTGGTTTTTTTGGCAGTGGTTTTTTTAAAATCTTTGAAACTGCTGAACAAGTGGAAGTTGAAACTATTGTTAGTCAAAACCATCAAAGAAAAAAATATCAATTAGTTTTAAAAGTCGAAAGAGAAAATGGTGTTTTTAAAGGAATAATAATTAATCTTTTTCGAGAAAAAACTCTTTTTGAAGAAACGCCTTCTTTAACTAAAATAAGAATTATTCGCTCATCAGAGACAACACTTGGTGAATTAGAGGCAATGGTAGGAAAAAACACTTATTTGACAATGGGAGGATTGGCTTTTTCTTCATCTTCAAAATTGAATAAACCAATAAAACTATATTTTATTGACGAAAATGGTGATAAAAAATTAATTGAGGTTGAAACAACCGATGTTAATGCTTATCCTACCTCTTTTGGTGAGTTAAAAACAGTTTCTTCTCCGTTGCCAGCCATGATGACTCAGGAAGGATTGCGAATGTCTACTCTTTCCTATCCTCCAGCTGGTTATCTAAGCAAGGTGCCAGAAGCACTAAAAGATTTTGCCGAAAGTTTTCAGATTTCAGCAGTTTTACCAGGAAGTTTAGGATTAATTAAAGATCGAAGTCGTTTAGCTAATGAATCAAAATATTTAGATGAAATAAGAAGAATACTAGCCACCGATATTATTAAAAGAGCCACTTTCGCTCTTTTAGATGAACAAGTCTCAACTGAAAAAGGCCAACAATGGCTAGTATGTTTCAAAAAGAAGTTTCCAGAGGATATCTTTACTAATGAGAAATATTGTTATACCTTTCTTTCTCCAAGAGGAGAAAAAGCAAGAATGATTGCTCAAAAAATTAATCAAGGTCAAATATTAAATGAAGAAGATTTATCTTTCATTAACGCAGATATTAACAATCTTCTTTTAGTTATTATTGGAATTGAAAAACAAAGAGATAGCGGAAAAGACAGTTTTATTAGAAGATTTATGCTCGTTCAAGAAAAAGCGGGCAATACTCAGGTAGTTCAAAATATTCAAAAGCAAACAGGACTGCCTCAAGAAACAACAAAAACTTCTTTGGTATTTGAGCAAAAGTTATCTTCTTTAACTCAAGAGACTTCAGCAATATCTCAAGCATATCAGGCAATTGAAAAAGCTGGAAAAGAAGGACAATTGGGAAAAGAGAGAAAGAGCGTTGATGTTTTGCCAAGCGAAGAAAAGAATGTTATTGCTAATCTTTGTCAAGCTCTTGGTCTTAAGGAAATTTATTTTGTTTCATCAAGGATATTAGGTAACGCTGCTGGTATGTTTAGAGGAGGAGATATTTATCTTAACGAAAATCTTTTAAGAAAGGATAGAAGAACGAGATTGGAAACAATTATTCATGAGCTCGCTCACTATTTAGAGAGAAAATCTCTTGGTTGGGAAGAAGGTATCCTTGATGCTCAAGATGAAATTCATTATCCATTTACCCATCAGCAAGATGGTGAGTTTGCCTATTTTTATCGATTGGTTGCTTTAATTTTAGGAAGACAATTTTACAAATTAATTAGTTTGTAACTTATGTAATTTAATTTTTATAATAATAAGTCGGGAAAGGATTGTCGTTTAGTTTTTTATAAAGTTTTTTTTCCCAACCTTTTATTGGAAAACCATGAGAGATAACAATAGCTCCTTTTTTAAGTTCTTTTTTCATTTTTATAACAAGTTTTTCAATAAGTTTTGGCATCAGAAAAAGATAGACATAATCAGCTTTTTTTAAATCAGTATCAAAGATATTTTCAACTTTAAATTCAATATTTTTCCCTCCTAAAATCTTTGACCAAAAAACAAGAAGAGGATTAATATCTACTCCTAATCCTTTGACATGATATTTTTTTACTGCCCATCTTACGATTCTCCCATCACCGCTACCAAGCTCAACAAAAAGTTTTCCTTTTTTAAGATGAGCGTGTTTTAAAATTTCTAAAACTTTTTTTGATTTTGTTGGCACATATGGTGATCCCATAAAAGAAGAGTAAATAAGAAATAAAGTATACAAAGACATAAAAATTAAAAAAATCAGGATAAAAAAAATTATCGCTAAGTAAAAATAAAAAAATAAGATATTCATAATATTTAGTATAATATAATTTAGCCCTTATAGCTTAACGGATAAAGCACCTGTCTTCGGAACAGGCGATGGGGGTTCGATTCCTCCTAAGGGCACAAAAATTTATTCTTTTAATTTTTGCAATACTTTTCTTACCACTGCCTGGGGAGTGATGTAAGAAGTATCAATCACGAGATCATAGTTTTTTTTATTATTTAAATCTTTTATTTTTATCTTATGAATTTTTTTTATTTTTTCAAACCAATTTCTTTGTCTTTGTAAGACTCTTTTTTTTGCTTCTTGATAAGAGATATTCTCTCTTTTAGCGAATCTTTTATATCTGATATCATCTTTACAAATCAAAAGTATTTTTAAAACATCAGCTAAATCTTTAGCTAAAAATCCTGACATCCAGCCATCAATAATCAAATTTTTCTTTTGATGAAGCATCATTTTAACTTGATTATCGATTTTTTTGGTTAATTCATCATTTTGTTCTTCTGCTTTTTCAAGATCTAAATGATGTTTTTTTACATAGTCTCGAAAAAGTTTTCCCGTCATAAAAGTTTTCCAACCAAGTTTTTTTTCAAGTCTTTGTAAAAGAGTAGTTTTCCCTGTGCAAATTTTTCCGGAGATAGTAATTTTTTGATATTTCATTGATGACGAAAACCTAATTTGTCCAAGACTAATCCTAATGTCTCCATCGGTCCTTTTGTATAAGTATCAATCACTAAATTAAAGTATTTTGGATTCCAGAAGTCATAATCACCATAAAGCTTTTTCCATTTTATAATATTTTCTTCTTCTCTTTGTTTAATCCATTTTTTTGCTTCAGCGATTGAAATATTTTCTCTATTAGCAACTCTATCAACTCTTATATCATCATGAGAACAAATAAGAAGGACTCGAAAAACATCTGAATAATTTCTTGCTAAAAATCCGGAAAGCCAAGCTTCATAAATAATATTTTTTTCTTCTTTAAGCATTTTTTCTCCCATCGCCTCAATACTTCTTTCATGATCATCGGGTCTTAATAAAGCTCCATGAGCGTTTTCATTAATTTTATTCTTTCTATCATATTCTCTTTGAAGTTCGCCAAAATTGATATGACGCCATTTTAAAACATGAGCAAGATTTTTTGAAAGAGTAGTCGTTCCAACAGCGATTTTTCCAGAAACAGTGATGATTCGATATTTATTAAGATTACCAATAACCATAAATTATTTTAACATTATCTAAAAAACTTAGCAATATCATTTATTGAGATTAAAATTCCTAAACTAATTAAAATTAAAAAACCAATAAGATTGATATATTGCTCAACTGTTTTATTAGGAATTTTTTTAAAAATCCATTCATAAAAAACAAAAATCATTCTTCCACCATCTAAGGCAGGAAATGGCAAAACATTCATTATTGCTAATGACAAACTTAAAAGGGCAATTAAATTTAAAAGGTTATTAACTAATTTTTGACCAGATGAAGAAACAGTATCTTGAATCACAGCAAAAATACCAACTGGTCCTGAAAAAGCTTGAGAGACAGATGAAACATCTTTTTCTTTATAGGCTTGAGAAAAAAGATCGGCTAAAACTTTAAAGTTATAGTCAATTAAATTATAAGAATGAAGAAATCCGGAGAAAATTTTCTCAATTGGTTTATCATATTTTAAAATGACTCCATCAGCAAGACTAACACCAATAACATAACGATTTAAACTTTTATCAAAAATAGGTTTTACCTTAATGATTTTTTTTTCGCCATTTTGATTATTTTCAAACTCAAAATAAATATCATTGTTTTTAATCATCTTGATTATCTGAATAAATTGAGAAGCAGAATTTATCTCTTTCCAGTTATCTTGATTAATTTTATATCTTAAAACAACATCTTGGAATTTAATCTTAGCTTTTTCCGCTGGAGAATTTTTTTTCACGCCAACAATAATTACTTTTTTTTCTTGAGAGCCGAATTTAAAATCCGCTTTTTGAGTCATTAGTGGAATCAAATCAGATTTAAAATTATTAGAAAAAAGAAGATAATAAAAAATAGATATACCAAGAAATAAGTTCATTATCACTCCTCCGATAATAATTAAAAATTTTTGATAAGGTTTTTTATAGATAAAAGCTTTTTGTTTTGGATTTTTTATTTTTTTATTTTCAAGAATTTCGTGATATTCTTCACCATAAAGTTTAACAAAACCTCCAAGAGGGATAAGATTGATACTATACAAAGTCTCACCTTTTTTTATACCAAAAAGTCGAGGAGGAAGACCAAAACCAAATTCCTCAACCAAAACACCGTTTTTTTTGGCAATAATAAAATGACCAAATTCATGAATTAAAACCAGTAAAGCTAAAATAAATATAAAAATTAAAAAAGACATAAAGATTTTAAATTATATAATAATTATTTTTTTCTTTGCAATTAATATAAATATAGAGAAGCTTTTGAAGATTTTTTCAATACTTATTTTATTACTTCCAAAATTTTGTCATATAGCTCTTTTTCTTCAATTTCTAAAATATCTCTTTTTGGTGTTTTAAGATAATTGATATCTTTTAATCCTGACCCTGTTAATATCATTATCACAATATCTTTTTTTTTAATTTTACCTTGAGTTCGTAAATCTTTTAGTGCCTGTAAACAAGTAGCGCTAGCAAACTCAACAAAATAGCCTGCTTTTGCTAATATAAATTTTGATTTATAGATATTTTTTTCAGAAACATCTTGAGCTAACCACTGATATTTTTTTGCTTTTATAACAATTTCATTACCGCCAGGAGGATTGCCGGAAGTGATTGCTTCGGCGATGGTGTGAAATTTTTTAAAAGGTATAAGATGGTTAAGATTTTTTTTAATAGCTGAAACAATCGGACTGTTATTTTTTGCTTGAACTACTATCATTTTTGGTAATTTATTTATTAATTTTGCTTCATATAGTTCTAAAAAACCTTTAAAAATCCCCCTGATGTGACCGCAAGCGGATACAGGAACCGCAATATAATCAGGTACTTTTCCTCTAAGTTGCTCAAATAATTCAAAAGCGGTTAATTTATAACCTTCGACCCGGAAAGGATTATTGCCAGAAGTAAGTCTTATGCCTAATGATTTAGTAATCTTTAAAAGTTTAATTTTTAGATTAGAATAATCATTAGTTTTTATTTTTATTATTTTTGCTCCATGAATAACCATCGGAATAAGTTTTTCATTAGGACAAAAATAGGGAACAAAAACAATACATTTTAAATTTGCTTTAGCGGCATATGCGGCAGTAGAATGACCCATATTACCAGTTGAGATTGTTGATAAAATTTTTTCTTTTTTTTCTTTAGCTAAAAAACTAATTGTTAAACTGCCTCTATCTTTAAAACTGCTAGTTGGATTTTGAGTCTCATTTTTTATTAAAAGATTATCAATTCCTGTATATTTAGCAAGATTTTTATCAAATAATAAAGGAGTATTTCCTTCACCTAAAGATAAATCAGAAGACATCTCTTCAAAAGGTAAAAAATCAGCAAATCTTTGCCATATATAATTTCCTTTTTTTATTTTAGGTTTTTTATTTAATTTATAATAAACTTCTAATGATTCTCCATCTTGAGAGTATTCTTCTAAAGAATTAAAATCTACTTCTTTTTTTGTTATCGTTGATATTAGTTTTCTAAAAATAAATCTTTTAGACATTTTTTTATTAAATCAATTAATAAATAAAGGTCTTTAATACTTTCTTCTCCTATAGAAAATCGAATAAAGGGATTTGTATATATACCACCTCCTGTTGCGGCGATTGTTATTCTTGTTCTGTAAAAACCAAAACTTGTACCGTGATTAATCTGTATTTTATGTTTTTTTGCTTGACTTATTATATAGTTGATTATTGTTAAAAAATATTGAATATTTTTCTTTTTTTCATCTTTAAATTCAAAGGTTACCACTCCGCCTATATATTTATATTTTTTTGCAATCAAATAACCCTTATTTTTTTGATAACCTGGATAATTAATAGATAAAAAATTATTAAGATTATTTTTTGTTAAAAAATTACTGATTTCTGAAGTAAATATAGAAGCATTTCTTTGAATTAATTTCATTCTATTTTCATAAAGTTTTTTACCCAATTTTGGAAACATCATTGTTTGAATATCAGGAAGAATCGTTCCTGTTCTTTCTCTTTGAACAAATAATTTTCTTTGAAAAATTTTTTCAGCAATAACTAAACCAGCGTTAAATCGATCCATTCCAAACTGACGATATTTTAATAAACTTTCCCAAGCAATAAGATGAACCTTTTTATTTTTTTTATTATCAAAATTTAAAAAAACAGATTCCCCTCCACTAGTCATTGAGGTATCAACAACAATATAAAAATCATTTTCGAAGTTATAATTAAGAAGTTTTTTTATTATTTTGTGAATATCGATAACTATTATTTTTTCTTCATTATTTATTGGTTCTAAAAAAACAACTTTTGGTTTTTCATAAATAATTTCTTGAAATATATTTTCTGCCTCAATTGATAACAGCGGTTTTATTATAAAACCTTTAAGTTTATTAATTTGATCCCGTGTTTCAAAATATGAACGATTAGCAAAAAGAATTTTGTCACCTAAAGATAAACAATCTTTAGTAAGAAAATTTTCTATTAAAGTATAAGCTCCCATGCCGGAGCTTGTAAAAAAACAACAAAGGTTATCTTTTATAGGTGATTCGATAAACTCTTTTAAAAACCAATTTTCAAGTTCGTTTAATTTTGGATAATGAACTCTTTTATAACCAATAATTCCTTTATAACCAACTTCTTGTTTTAGAAAAAAATTTGGTTTAACTGATGAGTCATAAGCTATTGTTTGCCAATCAAGCCTTGTAGCTAGAGAAGCTATCTGATTAATTAAATATCTATATATCTCAAGAATTTCATCAAAAACTTTCTCAAATTTATTTAAATTAAATTGATAGATTGTTAAATTTAATTTATATTTAATTTCTTTTATATTTTTTTCTATCTTTTTTATTTCTAACAAAATATCTTTTTTTAAATAAACATTTATTTCCAAATTCTGTCTTTCACACTCTTTAATATAAAAATAATAATCTTTTTTAAACTCATCAATTTTATTATTAAGATCAGCTATTAAACCTTCAACAAGATCTTTTTTATATATAATATCTTTTAAATACTGAAAATAATCATTTGATTTAATAATCTTTCTTTTATAAAAAGATTTATATTGATAATAATCTTTGAAAAGATAATTTATTAAAGAATTATTTTTGATAGTTTTAAAAATATTTATCAATTGACTCATAAAATCTGTTTTTCAGGTTTTAAATTAGTTAAATTTTTAATTTATTAATCTTCCACCATAAAATAGACAAAAAGGAAAATGACAAAAATACCGATTAATTGATCTATTTGCATATTTTTCCATCAAAAAACCCCTCCGAATCGGAGGGGGGGATAAATTTCTAAAAAATTTAGCGGTTTTTAATCATTATCCCCCCCGCCTTATCCAATAAGGATAAGGACGGTGAAAAGGATAATGATGTTTAAAACCGCTTTTTTCATATTATTTAATAAATATTATAACAAGAAAAAATATAAAAACAAGAAAAAAATTCTCTTGTAAAAAGAAAAAACAACTGATAAAATAAAATCATGGCAAACTTTTTAAAATATCAAGACAAAATCTACCGCGTCGGAGATACCATTTCGGTAGAGTATAAAATCAAAGAAGGAGAGAAAGAAAGACTCCAACCTTTTAAAGGTATTTTGATTAAAGTCAGAGGTAATACTCCTGAAACAAAGACATTTACGGTAAGAAAAATCAGTAAATCAGGTATTGGCGTTGAGAGGATTTTTCCTTATATATCTCCTTATATCAACAAAATTTCTTTAATTAAGAAATCAACTTACCGAAAAGCAAAATTATACTTTCTTCAAGGTCTTTCTGATAAGAAATTAAGGGCTAAGCTTTACAAATCAAAAAGCTAAATGAATGATAACCTAAAAATAGGGTCTTTAGGTGAAAAAATCGCTTCAGATTTTCTTAAAAAAAATCATTTTTCAATCCTTAAAAAAAATTTTCGAACAAAATTTGGCGAGATTGATATTGTTGCCAAAAAAGACAAGAGTTTATATTTTATTGAGGTTAAAACAAGAAATAATCTTAATAAAGGTCAACCTTATGAGGCGATCAATAAATATAAAATCCAACATATAAAAAAAGCCGCATATATATACTTATTGAAATCTCCTTATAAAAATTCTAAACTAAAGATAGGAGTAATATCGATTATCTTAGAGAATGAAAAACCAATTATAAAGTTTTATGATGATTTAGAATAAAGTTGAAAGGAGGTGAAAAAAATGATTGATTATATCAATTTAGTTTTAGTTGATTTTTTCAAAACTATTGGTAGTTATCTTCCAAGCTTTTTTGGAGGACTTTTGATTCTTATTATTGGATTTTTGTTAGCTAATATCATTAAACATATCTTAATCACTCTTTTTAATTTTCTAAAAGTTGACGATTTTTTTCATAAAACAAAACTTTTAGGAAAAGGCCAGCTTAAAATCTGGATGGAAGTTGTTACGGAGATTTTTAAATGGATGCTTATTATTGTTTTTTTAATTCCCGCTCTTGAAGCTTGGGGATTATCTAAAGCAACCGCTGTTTTAAATGATTTTCTTTATTATTTGCCAAATGTTATTGTTGCTGTTGTTATTGGTTTTGTTGGTCTTTTAGCCGGTAATCTTGGTTATGATTTAGTTAAACATAGCGTTAAAACTCTTGGTTCATCTTCAGCTAATAGTTTGGCAATTTTTGCTAAATGGACGATTAATTTTTTTACTGTCTTAATTGTTTTAAATCAATTAGGTGTTGCCCAAGATTTGGTAAGAATCTTGTTTACCGGCATTATCGCTATGCTTTCATTGGCTGGAGGATTGGCTTTTGGGCTTGGAGGAAAAGATGTTGCTAAAGAAATTTTAGAAGACTTAAAGAAAAAACTTCAAAGTTAAACAAAAAAAAATAAAAAATATTTTTTTTACCCCGATTTTTCATCGGGGTTTTTTTTATCTTTTAAATCTGATTGTTTCCAGGCACTAAAATCACATTTTGGATAGTTTAAACATCCATAAAATTTTTTCTTATTTTTACTATACCTAATAACAATCTTACCACCGCATTTTGGACAAACTTTGTTTTTTAAAATTTTTTGAATAGACTCAGTATATTGACATTTTGGATAGTTAGAACAAGCTAAAAACTTACCATATTTTGAATATCTTAAAATTAATTTTCCTCCATCTTGAGGACAGATTCCTCGACTTTCTTCTTCAATCTTTAAAAAACTTAATTCTTTTTTATTTTCTTCAATTTTTTCTTTAAAAGGGAAGAAAAATTCTCTTAAAACATCTAAAAAATTTTTTTCATTAGAAGCGATTTTATCAAGTTCATCTTCCATCATCGCCGTAAAATTTAAATTAAAAATTTTATCAAAAGATTGAGACAAATAATCAGAAATGGCAATTCCTAAATTAGTAGGAACAAAATAACGACCATCTTTTTCTACATAATTTTTTGTTTGAATAAGACTAATAATTGGCGCATATGTTGACGGTCTGCCGATGCCTTTTTCTTCAAGAATCTTGATTAGTGAGGCTTCATTATATCTTGGAGGTGGCTTTGTTTGTTGTTTTTCTTCAAAAATTTTTAAAAGATGAAGATTATTATTAATTTTTATCATCTTTGGTAATTTTTGACTTTTTTTATGAGGGGCTAAAACCTTTAAAAATCCATCAAATAAAATTTCTTCATAATTTGTCTCAAAAAGATAATTTTTATCACTTTTTATTGTAATTTTAATTAATTTTATTTCTGCTTCTTTCATCTGAGAAGCAACCGCTCTTTGAAAAATCAACTGATAAAGTTTTTTATGATTTATAGTTAATTTATCATCTGAATCTAATGTTTCTTTTAATTTTGTTGGCCTTATTGCTTCATGAGCTTCTTGAGCTAATTTGGATTTAGTTTTATAAAATCGAGGAGTCTCAAGAGCATATTTTTCACCATATTTTTCTTTTATATAATCTTTAGCTTTAAAAACAAAATAAGTTGACAGATTAAAAGAATCTGTGCGATGATAGGTGATATAACCTTTTTCATAAAGTTGTTGAGCGATATTCATCGTCATTTTTGAGGAAAAACCAAAACGATAAAAAGCTTCTTGCTGAAGTAAAGAAGTAGTTAAAGGAGGTGGAGGATAACGTTTAATTATATCTTCTTTTATATCAATAATCTTATAATTGTCACTAAGCAAATCTTTTTTGATATCTTCAAGATTGTTATCATTAATTTTTGTTTTAGTAAAAATATATTCGCCGGCAAAAAGATTAAGAGTCGTCTTTATCTGATAATCTAGATTATCTTTTGATATAAGTTTAGCTTTTATTTGAAAATCATCTTTTTCTTTTAAAGAAAAATCAGCATAAATCTGATAATAGTCTTCAATTTTAAAATTTTTAATCTCTTTTTCTCGTTCAACAATCAGTCTTAAAGCAACAGTTTGAACACGACCGGCAGAAAGCCAGTTTTTACCAGTTTTTTTCCAAAGCAGAGGAGAAAGCTCATAACCAACAATTCTGTCTAAAATTCGTCTTGATTGTTGAGCTTTAACAAGAGGGATTCTTAAGGTTTGGGGATTTTTTAAAGCTTCATCAAGTGCTTTTTGAGTAATCTCATGAAAGACAATTCTTTTTAAATTTTTATCTTTGATTTTGATTTCTGGCCAATTTTCTTCAACCTTTCCTAAAAGATAGGCAATATGATAAGAAATTGATTCTCCTTCTCGATCAAGATCGGTGGCTAAAATAATCTCTTTTTCTTTTGAAGCTAGCTCTTTAAGTTTTTCAACAATTTTTTCTTTATTTTTGATAATCACATATTCAGGCTGGAAATCTTTTTGATAATTTATTGCTAATCTATCATTTGGAAGATCTCTAATATGACCCTGAGTAGCAAAGACAAAATAATTACCTTTATCTTTTAAAATCCGATTAAAAGTCCGAGCTTTAGTTGGTGACTCAACAATAATAAGCGACATGAGTTTATTATAAATTAAAAATTCAAAATTCAAAAGGCAAAAGTTATAAAAGTAAAAGGTAAAAGTCAAAAGTCAAAATTCAAAAGTTAAATTAAAAATTAAAAATTTATTTATTATTTGTTTAGAAATTAGGTCAATTAGAATAATTAGGTCAATTAGGTTAATTATTCTTAATCCTTAATACTAAATACTTACTACTTAATACTAATCTATTCTAACTCCCAAAGGGGCTTCTTTCGAGGTTCCACGTTACACGTTACACGTTCTACGTTATACTTTAAAGTTGTCCCAACGAGATTTCTTTGAGATTAAAAGTTATAAGTTAGAGGATTATTGTATTGACCTTGCTGATTGAAGTTCTTGAGATAATGAATATTGAGTACCATATTTTTTCGTTCTTACAGCAAAAAGAGATCCTCTTTTTTTCTTTTTTGAAATTAAAGCAGCAAGCCAGGTCTTTGATTCAGAAACTTTAGCTCTTAAAGCTCTTATTATATTTAAAATAATTTCTAAAAATCTAACATGATATATCCCTGGTTTTTCTGGAAGACTATTAATGGCGATATTTTCTATATCTTTAACCTCGTTTAAAAGTGAAGAATCAGCTCTTCTTAAAGCTTGAACTTCTCTTCTTATTTGTTCGGTTAGTTCTTTTATCTGTCTTTTAATAAGAACATTTTCATGATATTCAGTATAATTAAAAATATTTCTTTTCTTTTCCGTTTTTTTTAGCTCTTTTTTGATTTTGTTGACATCTTTTTCATTTAAATTTTCACTTTTGGTATTTTCATTGAAAGTACCAAACAATTGATCAACCATTCCTGAACCAATAGAAGAAAATGCATCAAAAGTCTTTTTTACCGTACTTGATCCAAAATCACCAATAGCCTCTAAGGGATTTTTATAGCTTTTTTTTCTCTGATTTTGGCCTGAAGGGTTGTTAAACATTTAACTATTATACTACAGGTCTAAAAGATAGTCAATAGTTTTTTGTTTTCTAATAATTATTGCATAATAATAACTGTTTGTCATTGCTTGTTGTTTTTCTTTTTCATCTTTAATATTAACAAAAAGCTTTTCTAACTCTTGTTTCTCAACAGTGATTTTTTCTTGATCAGCAATCTCATTTAAAATGAATTCTAATTTATAAGTATCTTCAATTTCTTTTTTAAAACTTTCTTTTAATTCTTCAACGGTAAGATTTTTTGATTTTGCATAAGTTTCAATTGTTAAACCAAGTTTTTGAATATCATCAATTAATCTTGATAATCGATAATTAAGTTCTTCTTCAATAATCAAATCAGAAATTTCAACTTTTGCTTCCTTTAAAATAATCTCAAGAATTGAGTTTAAAAGTTTGCTTTTGTCATCTTTTTCTTCTTTTTTTTCTTGATTTTTACCAGGAACCCAAATATCGACTTTTTTTTGGTTAGCTTTTAATTGTTTAATTTTATTTTTATAATCACCTAAAATTACTTGAGGTTTTTCAGCGATAATTATTTTTATCTGCCAATCTTCTTCTTCTTTTGCTTTAAGAAGATCAACTTTAGGATTAATAATTGGTTTTAATCCTTCTTTTTTTACAATCTCTTGATAGATTTTTGAAAAATATACCTGAATCATCTCCTGAAAAATCTCTTCTTTTTTAAGATGTTTTTTAGCAACATCTAAAGGAACTTTTCCTTTGCGAAAACCATCAACAACAAGATTTTTTTGTAATCTTTTCAATGCTTCTTCATTTTCTTTTTCAATATCAGATTTAGGAATCTCGATGATGACTTCAACGGTATTTTTTGGTAGTTTTTTTATTTGATAGGTATACATTAGATTATAATTTTACAGGAAAATCTTCGTTTTGCAACAAATATTTTTCTTCTTCTTTTTTAAATTCATTTATAAAAAAATTTACCTTCTCACTCCAAGTTGGACTTTCAGAATATACAAGACCAATCTCCTCAACTGTTTTTAATCCCCATTTATCTATATAATTTTCTTTTATTTTTTGACCAACAGTATTTATCGCCTCTTTCCAAGATGAAAAAATAATATATCCACCTCCCCAACCAAAAGGATTATAAGATGAAGGTAAAATAAATTTTCCAAAAGTTGATTCGATACCTGCGATTGACGGAAGAAGATAACAATCTAAATCATATTTTTCACAAACATCAATAAAAGTCTTATATTCCTCTTTTAAAGGAGAATCATATTTTTCCAAAACATTTTTTATTGCTAATTCTTTTTTTTGATAAAAAATTGATTTTTTTTTGTTTTTGAGATTTTTTTTAAAAGAGATTTTTGCTGAATTTTCAGCAATTTTTTCGGCTAAGAGAGATTTTGGAAAGAATAATAACCCTATAATAAAAAATATAAATAGATATTTTTTGATCGTTTGACACATAAAAAAAATCCTAAAGCTTTTCAAAAAATTGAAAAACCTTAGGATCTAAGCAATATTATAGCATAGGACTATAGGAAAGTCAATAAGGATAAAGTATTTAGAATATTGAAACTAAAACACAAAACATTTAAAAATAAACCATATAAAATATCATCTAAAAACCATATGAGATTTCCACTTTCGCGGAAACAGGGATCCCCGCTTTCGCGGGGATGATAGAAAAAAAGCGGGAATGACAAAACGATATTACTGATTCAACCGGTTTAACTGATTTAATATTGGTTTTATATTATATCTTTTAGCGGCTGATTGAATGAT
>JBBILA010000007.1:0-22775 GCA_037445105.1 Candidatus Microgenomates bacterium | reverse complement strand
CCACAATATATAATCTCACTCTGGCAACGGCAGTTTTTCTTCTGCCTACCGCTTCGTAATAAAGGATATTTTTTGTTTTTTTTACCATAATTAAAATTATTTATTATTTAAAAATTTATCACTAAAAGAATGTTTTTCATCTTCAAAAATAAAAAGTCTTTTTAATCTTTTATTTCTAAATTTATTTTTTGGTAACATTCCGGAAACCGCATGTTTTATTATAAAATCAATGTTTTTATTAAACAAATCAGCATATTTTAAAATCTTTAAACCACCAGGATAACCTGAATAACGAGTATAAGTTTTATTTTTAGCTTTTTTTCCTGATAAAATTATTTTTTTAGCATTAATAACCACCACATAATCTCCTCCATCAATATTATAGGTATAGTTAACTTTATTTTTTCCTTGAAGAAAAAAAGCAATCTCTGAAGCTAGTCTTCCCAATATTTTTCCTGAAGCATCAATAAGATGCCATTCCCTTTTTATCTCTTTTTCTTTCAGCGACTTTGTTTGTTTAGTTAAAGTTTTCATTTTTTATTTGTTTTTTTATTTTTAATTTTTTCTTTCTTATCATTTTTTTCATTTAATATCGGATAAGCCCACTCGACTCTTGCTTTTAAAGCACCATCTCCTTCTCTTAAACCTAATCTAACTATCTTTACATAACCACCGTTGATATTTTTTAAAGCTTGGCCTATCCTATCAAAACAATCATTAACATAAGATATTTTACCTAATTTTTTTAATAAATAATTTTTATTAGCTTCATTTTTAACTTTAGCTTTAGAAATTAATTTTTCTAATAATGATTTTAAAACTTTTGCTTTTGTTATCGTCGTCTCAATATGCCCATGAGATAAAAAATTAATTAAAAGCTTCCTCATTAACATTTGATTAGCATCTTGTCCTTTTTTAAATTTAATTTTTTTTACTTTATGCCTCATAAATCTATATTCATCTTTTTTAACTCATTAATAATTAATTCTATTGATTTTTTACCAACTCCTTTCATATTAAATAGTCTTTCTTTGCCTACCTTTAATAAATCAGCTACTGTTTCAATCTTTTCTCTTAATAATGCATTAATTACTCGTGAAGGAAGATTTAACTCATCGATAATGATATCATAAAATTTTTTATCAATTTCTTTTTTCGTGACCTCTTTTTTTTCTTCTTCGGTTTTAGTCTTTAAATCATCTTCTCCTGATAATATTCTTGAAAAATGGACTACCAATATCTCTGACGCTTGTTTAAGGGCATCTGATGGTTTAATGCTTCCATCAGTCCAAATCTCAAGGATTAATCTTTCAAAATTAGCTTTTCTTCCCACTCTTGCTTCTTCAACTTTAAAATTAACTTTTCTTATCGGAGAAAAAAAGGCGTCTACTGGAATATAACCAAATTCTTTATCTTCTCTATCTTCTGTAGTTATATAACCAATACCCGTCTCAACAATTAAATCTATTGATAGTTCAGTATTTTTATCAGTGATTTCACAAATATAGAAATCTTTATTAATAGGAGTAATCTCTCCTTCTATATCTTTTGCATAAACCTTTTTCTCTCCTTTAACATTTAAAGATAGCTTAAAAGGACCACCATCCCTCACATCAAATTTTAATTGTTTTAAATTCAAAACAATGTCTAAAACTGACTCTTTAACTCCAGTGATAGTTGAAAAAAGATGAGAAACACCTTTAATTTTTACCTGGGTAACTGCTGCCCCTTTTAAAGAAGAAAGCAAAGTTCTTCTTAAGGCATGACCTAAACTATGAGCAAAACTTAAATTTAACGGTTCAAAAATAAATCGACCGTAATTGTCTTCCTCGTGTTTTTGAGTATAAAAATTTGGTTTTATCATATAAAAAATAATTTATAAACTTATATAAACTTATAAAAATTTTATTATCTAGAATAATACTCAATAATTAATCTTAAATTGATTTGTCTGCTGATTAAATCGCTTTTTGGTAAAGAAACTAGTTTACCAGAATTTTCTTTTCTTTCAAGCCATGAAGGAATTAAAATCTCTTTATCACTTAAAATTTTTTCAATATAAGGAACTTTAATAATTTTTTCATTTGAAAATGAAATCTCATCATTCACTTTTACTTGATAAGAAGGAATATTATTTTTTTTACCATTAACCAAAATATGACCATGAGTCACTAATTGACGCGCCGCTGCTCTTGTTGGCGCAAATCCCAGTCTATAAACAACATTATCAAGTCTTTGTTCTAGAAATTGGGATAAGAATAAAGTAGTATTGCCTTTTTTTTCTTTAGCTTTTTTAAAATATTTTTTCAATTGTTTTTCCGTAATACCAAACATAAATTTTAATTTTTGTTTTTCTCTAAGTTGTAAACCTCTCTCTGATATTTTTTTCTTTTTTTTGGCTCCATGCTGGCCAGGAGGGATATTTATTTTATTAAGTAATCTTCGGTGAGAATTAGTCCCCGGTGTTTTTAAACCTAAATCAATACCCTCTCTTCTTGAAAGACGATTTTTTGGACCTAAATATCTCATATTAAACTCTCCTTATTTTTGGTGGTCTTACTCCATTATGAGGTATTGGAGTAATATCAACAATTTTATTAACTTCTAATTCAGCTGATTTTATTGATCTTAAAGCCGCTTCTCTTCCCGGACCTATTCCTTTGATAAATACATCAGCGGTAGTTAAATGATAATTTTCAATAGCTTTTTTTAAAGCAGCATCGATTGTTACTGTAGCAGCATGAGGAGTTGATTTTCTTGTTCCGGTAAATCCATGAGCTCCGCATGAATCAACAATTACTGGATTACCTCTTTCATCAGTGATAGTAATAATAGTATTATTAAAAGTGGCAACAATATAAATCCTTCCTTTTTCAATAATTTTTTTAGTATCTTTTTTTTTCATATCAAAAAAATATTTTATTTTTTATTAACTTTAGATTGATTGGTTTTTTGAGCTTGTTGAGCTTCTAATTTCGCCCAAGCTTCTTTTTTCAATGCTCCAACAGTTTTTCTTTTACCTCTTTTAGTTCGAGCATTAGATCTAGTTCGCTGACCTCTAACTGGTAAATTTTTAATGTGTCTTAAACCGCGATAACAACCTATTTCTTTTAATCTTTTTATATTTTCACTAATAATCTCTCTTAATTCTCCTTCAACTTTAAAATTTTTTTCTATCACTTCAGTAATCTTTTTTAATTCTTCCTCAGTTATCTCTTTGACTTTTTTATCTGGATTTATCTTAGCTTCCGTTAATATTTTTTTAACATTTTTCCAACCAATTCCATAAATTAAAGTCAAAGAATAATCTATTCTTTTTTCATCCGGCAATGTTACTCCTAAAATTCTTACCATATTTTAATCCTGTTTTTGCTTATGTTTAACATTCGAACAAATAATATAAAGTCTCCCTTTTCTTTTTACCATTTTGCATTTTGAACATCTTTTTTTAATTGATGATGCAACTTTCATATTTTAAAATTAAAATCTATAAATAATTCTTCCTCTTTCTAAATCATAAGGAGTCATCTCTAATTTTACCCTATCTCCAGGTAATATTTTAATATAATTTTTTCTCATCTTCCCAGATAAATAACACAAAACTACTTTATCAGAATTAGAAAGTTTAACTTTAAACAACGTGTTAGGGAGATTTTCAATTACTTCTCCCTCAAGAACAATAAATTTATTCCCCATAAAAATAATTATTTTACCATAAATTTAAGTCAAAACCAAGGTTTTTTTTTCAGTAACAGCAATTGTCTTTTCAAAACAGGCTGTCAAACTTCTATCTTTGCTGATAATTGACCAATAATTATTTTTTTCATAAGCTATTTCTCTTGTTCCCAAACTATATATAACTTCAATAGCAATCGTTAATCCTTTTCTAATCTTTATTGTCTTTTCTTTAGGTCTATCAAGATAACCAAAAACATACGGTTCTTCATGAAGATTTTTTCCTATTCCATGACCTGTCAACTCTCTCAAAATAAAATAACCTTTTCCTTCAATCTCTTTTTCAATAGTTAAAGAGATATCTCCTAATCTATTACCAATCTTTGCTTGATTAATCGCTTTTTCTAAAGCTATTTTTCCTGTATTTAAAAAATCCTCAATTTCTTTGTCAAAAAAATCTCCTACTACAAAAGTAGTTGCATAATCAGTATGATAACCTTGATAATACATACCAATATCCAAAGTTAACACATCTCCCTTTTTAAGTTTTCTTTTCGATGGCGGTGTATGGACAACTTGTTCGTTAATTGGCAAACAAGTTGCCCATTGATAACCTTCTACTTTTTTAAAAGAAGGTTCTCCTCCTTTTTTGATAATTAACTCTTCTGCCAATTTGTCGATTTCTTCAGTAGTTTTGCCAACCTTAATTTCTTTTAAAAGAACATCAACAACTTCTCTTAGTCTCCTGCCACCCTCACTCATAATCTTTATTTCTTGTTCAGTTTTAAAATCTATCATTCTGTATAATAAATTATTCGATAAACTTCTTCTAATTTGTCATAATAATCTTCTTTTGAAAAATTATTTTTAACTAAAAAATCAGCATAAGCAATTGTTGGCGCCATATTTATCCCAATTAATTCATCTAAATCTCTTTCTTCTCCATAAAGTTTGTTTCTTGAATGTCTTTTTTTAAGACGTTCCCATCTTATATTTTTGTCAGCATAAATAGCTAATAAATAAATCTTTACTTTTTTTAATTTTTTTTTCAGATATAGATATTCCTCCCATGATCTTAAACCATCAATAACTAAAATCATCTCTTTTTTTAAAATCTCTTTAATTTTTTTTTCATTTAATACTGCCAAAGCTTCCATACCATATTTTTCTCTTAATTTTGTTCTTACTTCTTTATGAACACTTTCTACATGAGGTAGATGATGTTTTTCTACATATTCATTAATTACCTCACCAAAAGAAATCACTTTTAGTCCTTTTTCTCTAAAAAAAGAAGCTGCTTCGCTTTTTCCAGCACCAGGTAGACCAACAATAGCAATAATTTTTTTATTTTTTATTTTCCAATTTTTTATCTTATTTTTTATTAATTGTTTCCCTAAATTCTTTAATATCTCCTGATTAACTGCTTCAATTGACTGAGTACCATCAATCTCTATAAGTTTTTTTTGCTCTCGATAAAAATCCAAAACCGGTAAAGTAAATTTTTTAAATTGTTCAATCCTTTTTTTAATTGCCGGAATTGTCTCATCTTCTCTAATCTCCGAATTTCTATAAACCAATCTATAAATAGCTTCTTTTTCTGGTATTTCAAGATAGATAACCTTGTCAATATTATTAATAAACTTTTTTGCTTGATTAAGGGTTCGAGGAAATCCATCAAGAATATATCCTTTTTTATACTCTGGTCTTTTTAAATAAGAATTAACAATCTCAATTGTCTTTTCATCAGGAACAAGCAATCCTGAGTTAATGACAACTTTTATATATTTGCCTAAAGTAGTTTTTTCTTTTGCCAACTGTCTAAAAATATGACCAGTTGATAAATAAGGAAGATTTAATTGTTTTGATAATAAGTTACCTTGAGTTGACTTGCCTGAACCTTGAATACCAATTAAAACTAATTTCATATTTAATTTAATAAAAATTATTAATCAAGTTTTTTTGTCTCCTTATGAACTTGGTGTTTTTTGCATTTCTTGCAAAATTTTTTTAACTTTAAAGACTGAGTGGTATTAAGTTTATTTCTTGAAACAATATAGTTTAAATTTTTGCAAACCTCGCAAACTAAACCAATAAGAATCCGAGAACCTTTTTTTGCCATAGTTTTTATTTTATAAACTTATCATAATTCTTCATTACTAACTGAGCTTCAATCATCTTAAAAGTCTCAAGAACCACTGAAACAATAATTAAAATACTTGTCCCTCCAACAATTAAATTACTAATTCCGGTAATTTTTGAGACCAAAACAGGAAAAATAGCAATTATCCCTAAAAAAATTGCGCCGACGCTAGTTATTTTATAAAGAACTTTTTCTAAATACTCTTTGGTAGCTAAACCAGGTCTTATCCCAGGAATAAAACCTCCGTTTTTTTGAATTTCCTGACTAATCTTTTCCGGATTAAAAACCACAATTGTATAAAAATAGGTAAAACCAATAACAAGAATAAAATAAAAAAAGTTATAAAAAAATCCTGAAGGCGAAAAAAAACTCACTAAAAATTTTCCTAAAGAAACTAAACGATAATTTTTAACCGTTGTTAAAAAATTACCAATCATCTGAGGAAAAAGAACAAAAGAAACTGCAAAAATAATCGGAATTACTCCCGCTTGATTTAACTTTAAAGGTAAAAAATTGGTTACTCCTTGATAAATTTTATTTCCTCTAATTCTTTTTGCATATAAAACAGGAATTTTTCTCACTGCTTCATTAATAAAAACTACTGAAGCAATAACAATAACTGAAAGAATTATAAAAATTAAAATATTAAAAAACATCTCTTGATTAAAAATCGCTACTGTCTTAGTTAAATTAACCGGTAATCGACCGACTATCCCAGCAAAAATCAATAGTGATATCCCATTACCCAGGCCATATTCAGAAATCAATTCACCAAACCAGACTAAAATAAAAGTTCCGGCAACCATTGTAAAAATAAATGATAAAAATTCAAGAAAATTAAGATTAAAAATAATATTTTGATTTTTTAAAAGAAAAAAAATCCCTACTGCCTGAATAATAGTCAAAGGCAAAGTCAATAATCGGGTATACTGATTGATTTTATACCTTCCGTACTCGCCTTCTTTTGATAGTTGTTCAAGGCTGGGAATAACCACCGATAACAATTGTAAAACAATCGAAGCATTAATATAAGGATTTAAACCTAAAGCCATCACTGAAAAATTAATCAAGGTGCCTCCGGAAAAAATATCAAGAAGAGACAAAAATTGATTTCCAGCAAAAAGACTTCTTAACTTTAAAAGGTCAATTACCGGTACCGGCAAAAAGGCAAATAATCTAAAAACTAAAAAGATAAAAAAAGTAAAAAAAATCTTTTTTCTTAATTCCTGATCAGTTAATGCTAATTTAATTTTTTCAAGAATTTTTTTCATAAAACAATTTTTTCTTTAACTTATCACTTATTTTTGGTTTATTTCTCCCTTTACCTCGCAGTAAAGGAAATTTTTTAACTATTCTTCCCTGACCTCCTTCAAAATGAAGAGGAATATCTTCTCTTGCTTTTTGATGACGAGTTGTCCCTCTTCCTGATTTTGCTCCTTTACCACTACCTAACCCCCGACCAACTCTTTTTTTCTTTTTTAAAACAATTTTTTTTAAATTACTTAAAAAATTCATACTTTTTTAAGCATTTTTAAACCTTTAATAATTCCATAAGTATTAACAATTTTATTTCTTGAACCAATGATCTTACCTGAAGCATTTTCAACTCCTGCCAAATCAAGAAGAACTCTAGCAACGCTGCCAACTTTTAAACCAGTACCCTCTGGTGCTGGTTTAATAAGAATCTTTGCTGCTTTATATTTCAATCTGATTTCGTGAGGAATAGTTTTATTTTTGATAGGAACTTTTATCATATGTTTTTTCGCATAAGCAATTGCTTTTTGAATAGCTGGTGGCACTTCAAGTGATCTTCCTAAGCCAACCCCCACGCTTCCCTTTTTATCACCAACAGCAACTAATGCTGAAAAAGTAATATAATTCCCTCCCGGAATTTTTTTAGAGACCCTTCTTATTAAAAGGACTCTTTCTTCATATTTTTTTTCTTCGTTGTTTTTTATCATACTTTTATTCCTCCTTCCCTTAAGCCTTCAGCTAATGCCTTAACTCTCCCTTTATAAGGGTAGATATTTCTATCAAAAACTGCTTCATAGATATTTTTTTCTTTTAATAATTTTGCCAATTTTAAACCAACTTTTTTTGCTTGATCAATTTTTTTAGCTTTTTCTTCTTTTAAACTTGAGGCAGAAGCAATGGTAATTCTTTTTTCATCATCAATCGCTTGAGCATAGATATATCTATTTGATCTAAAAACCGAAATTCTTGGTCTTTTTTCCGTACCAATAATTTTTGAACCAATTCTTCTTTTTTTTCTTGTTTTTTTATCAAGATTAACTTTGCTCATATATTTTTATTAAGCTGTACCGGCTGCTTTTGCCTTTTTGCCTGGTTTAATTCTTAATTTTTCACCTTCATATTGGATTCCTTTACCTTTATAAACATCAGGTTTTTTAATCATCTTTATCTGATAAGCAACCTCACCAACCAACTGTTTGTCAAAACTGGAAACAACCACTACATTATTACCAATTACCTGAAAATTAACATTGGGAACTTTTTTAAAAATAACCGGATGAGAATAACCAACCTTAAAAACTAAATCACCATTTTCTAATTTAACATTATAACCCGTACCAACAACTTTTAATCTTTTTTCCCACATCTTAACTACTCCTAAAACTCCATTATTTATTAACTGTCGATACAAACCATGAAGGCTCTTTGTTTTTTTTTGATCATTTTGTCTTTTAATAATTAATTGATTATTGACTAAACTCGCTTCTAAACATTCGGGTAAAAGATAACTCATCTCTCCTAAAGGACCTTTAACTTTAAGATTATTTTTATCAATTAAAATCGTCACCTCTTTTGGAATTTCGATTGGTTTTTCTCCAATTTTTGACATATATTTTTACCAAATATTAAATAATAATTCTCCACCTAATTTTTTTTCTTTAGCTTCTTTATTAGTGATAATTCCTTTTGAACTGGAAATTATTGAATAACCATAACCACTAAGAACTGGCTTTAAATCTCTGTAAGAAACATAATATTTTTGACCAGGCTTAGAAAAAATCTTTACATCAGTCATTGCTGGGATATTGTTTTTATATAATAACTCAATAGTAATCTCTTTAAATTTCTCTTGATTAATTTTGTAACTTTTGATAAAACCTAAAGAGACTAATTTCTTTAAAATCTCCTCTCTTAACCGACTATAAGGAGAATTGATTGTCTCTTTTCTTGCTAAATAACCGTTTTTGATTCTGATTATTAAATCATTAACCGAGTTTCCCATATTAATTAAGTTGCCTCAATAACTTTTTTAGTAACTTTTCCATGACTTCTAAATGTTCTTGTTGGGGCAAACTCACCTAATCGATGACCAACCATGCTTTCTGAAATCAAAATCTCAATAAACTTTCTCCCATTATAAACAGCAATTTTATGACCGACAAACTCCGGGGAAATTTGCGAATCTCTTGCCCAAGTTTTTATCACATTATTAGTTTTCTTTTCTTTTTCTTTTAAAATCTTTTTTAATAATTTTTTATCAATATATGGACCTTTTTTTAATGATCGACTCATATTTTTTTACCAGGAAATTTTTCTAACTCCGGGAATTTCTCCGTTTAAAGCTTTTTGCCGAAAACAAATCCGGCACATCCCAAATCTTCTCAGATAACCTCGTGCTCGACCACAAAAAGGACAGCGATTTCTCATTCTTGTTTTATATTTTTGTTTTTTAGTAAATTTTACTTCATCGGATTTTTTAGCCATATTTTTTTAAAATTAACTTTTTCTAAAAGGAATACCTAATAACTCAAAAAACTTTTTTCCTCTTTCTTTACTTTTAGCATTAGTAACTACAGTTATCTGTAATCCTCTTATTTTATCAATTTTGTCAAAATCAATTTCGGGAAAAATTGTCTGTTCTCTTAATCCTAAATTTAAATTACCATGATTATCAATCGTGCTTTCTGGCAAACCTCGAAAATCTTTTAATCTAGGAATAATTATTTTAACAAGTTTATCAAAAAAATACCTCATTTTTTTCCCTCGTAGAGTCACTTTTACTCCAATAGGAAAACCTTTTCTTATTTTAAAAGCCGAAACTGATACTCTAGCTTTAGTGATCACTGGTTTTTGACCAGCTATCAAAGCTAATTGTTCGGAAATTTTTTCAAGAACTCCTCTGTTAACTGTTGCTTCTCCTGCACCAACATTTAAAACAATCTTTATAATTTTAGGAACCGCCATCACATTAGTGATATTTAATTCTTTCATTATTTTTTTTAATAATTGCTGATCGTAAATTTGATAAATCATATTTTTAAATAGCGCTTTTGCATTTTTTACAAATTCTAACTTTTTTATTTTTTTCTAAAAGATAACCAACTCTTGTTGTTTTTTTACATTTAGGGCAAACAAGGATAACTTTTGATATCAAAATTGGTCTGGGGACTTCAACTATCCCTCCTTGAGGGAATTTATCACTTTTTTTTAAATGGCGTTTATACAAATTAATCCCCATCACTAAGATCTTATTTGACTTACGATAAACCCTTTCTACTACTCCTTCTTTTCCCTTATCTTTTCCACTAATCACTCTGATTTTATCTCCTTTTCTGATTTTCATAATTAATATATCTCCTCAGCTAAACTTGCAATTTTATTAAAACCATTATCTTTTATCTCTTTAGCAATTGGACCAAAAACTCTTGTTCCTTTTGGATCTTTGACATTTTTTCCTGCCAATATCACACAAGCGTTATCATCAAATCTTATATAACTGCCATCAGCTCGCCTTTTTTCTTTTTTTGTTCTGACAATTACTGCTTGTAAAATATCACCTTTCTTAACCATCGCATACGGAAGAGCTTCTTTAACAACAACATTAATCACTTCTCCTAAATAAGCATGTTTCCGATTACCTTTTTTTGGAATACCAATCATCATTACTTTTTTTGCACCGGTATTATCAGCGACATTTAATATCGATCTTAACTGTAACATATTATTTTGTAATTTTTTCAATAACTATAAAATGTTTTTCTTTTGATATTGGTCTTGTCTCTTGAATTTTTACTATATCTCCAACTGATAATTTAAAATTTTCATTATGAGCTTTATATTTTTTATGTCTGGTAATCACTTTTTTATATTTTTTATGAACAATTTTTCGCTCCACTTTAACAACAACAGTCTTTAACATTTTATTGGAAACAACTGTGCCTACTAAAATTTTTCTCATATTTTTATTTATTATTTTTTAATAATTCTAACTGTTTTTTTTCAGAAATTACTGTTAAAAGTCTTGCTAATTGTTTTCTTTTTTTGTAAATAAGATTAGTATCTTTGCCAGGAAAAGTCTTTTCTGATAATTTAAGTTTTGCAATTTCTTCCTCCAAAGCTATTTTTTCTTTTTCAAGCTCTTTTAAAGTCTTTTTTCTTATTTGTTCAAGATATTTTCTCATATTTTATTTTTATAAACTATTTTTGTCTTAACTGACAATTTTGAGGAAACATTTTTAAAAATTTCCTTTACTTTTTCTTCTCCTAAACCATCAATCTCAAATAAAACCTTTCCCGGAGTAACTGAGGCGACATAATAAGCAACATCTCCTTTTCCTGCTCCCATTGTCACCTCCGGAGGTTTTTTAGTAAAAGGTTTATCAGGAAAAATTCTTATCCAAAACTTACCTTCTTTTCTTGTTGCTCTTGCTAAAATCACTCTTGCCGCCTCTATCTCTCTATCTTTAATCCATCCTGAAGTCAATGCTTTTAAACCATAGTTACCATAATTTAATTTATCCCCTTTTATCGCTAATCGTCTCCAAACTCCTCTAAACTGCTTTCTATATTTTTGTCTTTTTGGTGCCAACATTCTTAATTTTAATTTTGACTTTTAACTTTTAACTTTTAAATTTCTAATTACCTGCATATCCAAACTTTTACCCCAACATAACCTGATTTAGTTAAAGCCGGATAATGAGCAAAATCAATCTCTTCTCTTATTGTTGATGTTGGAACTGTCCCTTGAAAATATTTTTCTCTTCTTGAAATTTCAGCGCCCGCAATTCTGCCTCCAAGCTGAATCTTAATTCCTTTTGCTCCTGATTCCATAGTTCTATTCATCGCGTTATGAACTACGGCTCGATGAGGAAAATTTTTAACTAATTTTTCCGCAATCGATTGAGCGACATAATAAGCATTTAAATAAGGTTTCTTTACTGGTTCAATTTTAATATCAATTTTTAATTCTTTATTTTTATCAGTTTTTTTCAAAAATTTAATCACTTCTTTTTTAATATCTTCAAGACCCTTGCCTCCCTTACCAATAATCATACCTGGTTTAACTGAATAAATAATTAAAGTGATTTTATTGATCGCTCTTTCTATGTCAATTTGAGTCACTGAAGCAAATGATAATTTATCCATTAAGGTTTTTCTGATATTAATATCAGAGATTAGAGTTTCTCGATATTGTTTTTTATTAGAAAAAAACCATCGAGAACTCCAATTATAGATAATCCCTAGTCTTAAACCTTTAGGATGAACTTTTTGACCCATAAATAAAACTTAATTTATAAATTATTTTTTTGTCTTATTTTCATCAGCAATTAAAACTATTTTTATATGACTTCTTCTTTTCAAAATCGGCTTAACTGTCCCTCTTCCTCCAGCAAGATATCTTTTTAATTTTATCCCTTCTTCAACTGTAAAAACTTTAAATTTTAACAAATCTTCTGTTGTTTTTAAAGCTATTTTTGCGTTGGCAATTGCTGATTTTAAAGCTTGGTATAAAATCTTAGTTGCTTTTTGTTTTCCATAAAAAAGATGATCTAGTGCTTCAACAGGAGTCATCTTTTTTATCTCTTTAAGATAAAATCTTAATTTTTTTGGCGAAATGGCAAGATTTTTTAAATAAGTTTTCGACTCTTTCATATTATTTTCTTCTTTGAACAATTAATTTATCACTCCATAAATTCTTTTTTCTTGTTTTTTTGCCTCGGGCTGGTTTTCCCCAAGGAGTTTTTGGATGCATACCCTCACCGCTTCTTCCTTCTCCTCCTCCATGAGGATGACTTCGAGGATTTTGAGCTGTTCCTCTAACCGTTGGCCTTATACCCATTAAAATTTTTCTTCCAGCTTTTCCAATCACCTCATCTTTTTTTGAAATATTGCCAACCTGACCAATCGTTGCCCAACAATCATTTAAAAATCTTCTGATCTCTCCTGATTGAAGTTTAACTTGAGTATATTTTTCTTCATGAGCGATAACTGTTGCCGCTGCACCAGCGCTTCTTACCACCTGACCACCTTTTCCTGGATAAATTTCAATATTATGAACCATAACTCCAACAGGAATATTTTTTAAAGGCAAAGCATTGCCTATTTTAATATCAGCATTTTCGCTGGCAATAATTTTATCGCCAGGATTTAAATTATCAGGCTGAAGAATATACCTTAATTCTCCATCTTGATACTTAACTAAAGCAATAAAACAATTTCTATTAGGATCTTTTTCAATTCTTAAAACCTCAGCCTCCATATCTCTTTTATCTCTTTTAAAATCAATAATCCGATAATATCTTTTTTGTCTTCCGCCTTGATGACGAACAGAGATCGAACCACTATTATCTCTTCCTGAATGTTTTTTTAAAATCTTGATTAATTTTTTGACTGGTTTATGTTTTTTTATTTCTTTTAAATTTAATTTATCCATATATTAATTTAACTTTTAGGAAAAATCTCTAACTTCCCTTCTTTTAAACTAACATAGGCTATTTTTTTGTTTGATGTTTTTTTTGTCATTAATCTTCTTCCAACTCTTTTCTTCTTTCCTTTTCTGACTACCACCCTTACTTTATCTACCTTAACTTTAAATAAAGTCTCAATTGCTTCTTTAATCTGATTTTTATTAGCTTTTAAATTAACTTGAAAAAGATAAACATTTTTTGAGACGTTCTTTGTTGATTTTTCTGTCAAAATCGGCTTGATAATAATATCTTTTATATTCATTTTTCAAAATGTTTTTCCAAAACTTCTAAAGCATCAGCAAAAAAAACTAATTTTTGATGATTCAAAACCTCATAAGTATTTAAAGAGTAGACATCAATAAAATCAACTTTTTCTATATTTCTTGCTGCCAAAAGAAAATTGTTCTCTTCTAATTTTGAAAAAATAAAAAGAATTTTTTTTCCTAATAAATTCAATTTTTCTAAAATTTTTACTACTTCTTTTGTTTTAAGATTTATTTTTAAAAATTCCCTATCAAAAACTAAGAGATTTTTTTCTTGATATTGAAGTGTTAAAGCGCTATAAAAAGCTTTCCTTTTTTGTTTCTTGTTTAATTTTAAAGAATAATCTCTTGGTTTTGGGCCACCAACAATCCCGCCACCAACAAAAATTGGCGCCTTAATACTTCCGTGTCGAGCTCGACCAGTACCTTTTTGTCGATAAATTTTTCTTGTTGAACCTTTAACCTCGCCTCTAGTTTTTGTTGAGGCTGTTCCTTGTCTTTGATTAGCTAGATAAACTCTGACTGCTTGAGCAATCAAAGAAGGATTTATTTTTTCAGAAAAAATTTTTTTTGAGATTTGAATTTCTGATTTTATCTCTCCTTTTTTATCGTATAAAGGTAAGCTAAACTCTTTTTTTTGGTCTTTGGTTTTTTTTGACAGGTTTTTTTCTTTTTTTAAATCTTTTTTATTTCTTTTTAACTCTTTTTTCATAATTAATCTTGCTTTCTAACTTCTATTAAACCATTTTTATAGCCAGGAACTAAACCTTTCACTAAAATTCCATCTTCTTTAATGTCAATAATTTCCAGACCTTTAATTGTCACTTTTTGATTGCCCATTCTTCCAGCCATTCTTTTTCCTTTAAAAACTCTTCCCGGAGTAGTAGTCATACCTATTGAGCCTGGAGCTCTCTCTCTATCTGATTGTCCATGAGTTCTTGGTCCACCTTTAAAATTATGTCTTTTAACTACTCCTTGAAAACCTTTACCTTTGGAAGTGCCGGAAACTTTGACTTTATCGCCTATCTTAAAAAATAAAGAAGGACTAATCTCTTGACCAAAGAAGATCTTTTTATTTTGGTATATAACTAACTTTTGATTATTTTCTTCACTAATTTTCCAGTCAGCTAAATTATCTATTCTAAACTCCTTCAAAAAACGAAGCGGGGTTTTAATCCCCGCTTTCTCTAATTCACCTTTAACTGGTTTTTTAATATTTTTAATTTGACCGATGCCAAGTCTAAGGCTAAAATAACCATTTTTTTCTTTAGTCCTTGCATCTATTAAATAACACCCCTTGGTTTTAAGAAAGGTTGTTGGAATTCTTTTTCCTTTTTTATCAAACATTTGAGATTGTTCTGATTTTAAAGCTAAAATAAAACCTGTCATATTTTTCTTTTGACAAAAAAATAAGCCCCAGATTGGGGCTATTGCCAATCCGGAAAAAAATAACTAAAATTCTTGATAAAAAAATAACATGTTTCTAAATTATATAATATTAATCCAAAAGCGTCAAATGAAAAATTTGATATTTTTTTACATCTTTACCTCTACTTCAACACCGGCAGGAAGTTCAAGATGCATTAAGGAATCAATAGTTTGATTGGTTGGATTAATAATATCAATTAATCTCTTATGAGTTTTTATGGCAAAATGCTCTCGAGCGTCTTTATCAATAAAGGTTGATTTGTTAACCACGAAAACCTCTTTTTTTGTTGGCAAAGGTATCGGGCCAATAATTGATGCTCCTGTTCTTATTGCTGTATCAACAAGCTTTTGACAGGCTTCATCAATCAATCGATAATCATATGATTTAAGTCTGATTCTTATTCTTCCTTTTGGCATATTAAAGTGCTTTAAAAATTAAATTAATTATCAAAAACTATTCCAACCAATATCACTAATTAATCTTATTTAATAATTTTTGTGACTATTCCTGCTCCAACCGTATGACCTCCTTCTCGGATAGCAAACTTTAATCCTTCCTCCAATGCTACAGGATAAATAAGTTTGACTGAGATTTTTACATTATCTCCTGGCATCACCATCTCTACTCCTGCTGGCAGACTTACTTCACCAGTAATATCTGTTGTTTTAATATAAAACTGAGGTCGATAACCATTAAAAAATGGTGTATGGCGGCCTCCTTCTTCTTTTGTCAAAACATAAATCTCTGCTTCAAACTCTGTATGAGGAGTGATTGAGCCTGGCTTAGCAACAACTTGTCCTCTTAAAACATCAGTTTTTTCGATACCTCTTAAAAGCAAACCGACATTGTCACCAGCTCTTGCTTCATCAAGAGTTTTTCTAAACATCTCAATTCCGGTAACAACGGTTTTTTTAGTTTCCTTAATACCAACAATCTCTACTTCCTCATTAATTTTTATCATTCCTCTTTCCACTCTTCCGGTAACAACAGTACCGCGACCAGAAATTGTAAAAACATCCTCAATTGGCATCAAAAAAGGCTTATCAACTGGCCTTACTGGTTCAGGAATATATTCATCAACTTTAGCCATTAATTCTTCAATTGATTTAATAGCTTCTGGATCATCTTGTAAGGCTTTAAGAGCACTCCCTCTTATTACCGGTACTTGATCGCCTGGAAATTTATATTTAGTTAAAAGATCTCTCACTTCCATCTCTACCAAATCAAGAATCTCTTTATCAGTCACCATATCAACTTTATTTAAGAAAACAACAATGGCGGGTACATTAACTTGACGAGCTAAAAGAATATGTTCTCGTGTTTGAGGCATTGGTCCATCAGGAGCGGAAACAACTAAAATAGCGCCATCCATCTGAGCAGCGCCGGTAATCATATTTTTGATGTAATCAGCATGACCTGGAGCATCAATATGAGCATAATGTCTTTTTTCTGTTTCATATTCGCTGTGATGAAGATTGATTGTTACTCCTCTTGATCTTTCTTCAGGAGCTTTATCGATCTCTTCATATTTTAAAAACTTGGCTAAACCTTTCTTAGATAATACGTAATGAATTGCTGAGGTCAAAGTTGTTTTTCCATGATCAACATGACCAATTGTTCCGATATTAAGATGTGGTTTTGTTCTTTGAAATACACCTTCTGCCATATTATTTTAAAAAAATAAAATTAATAATAAATAAAATAATAAGCCTAAAAAATAAATTAGGCTATTTTTTTATCTTCTTTTATAATAAAGGCAAATGTCAAAAAAGTCAATAGGATAAAATAAAAAAAACTTATGTTAAAATGATTTCATGCTTAATAAAAATCAAAAACAAGCAGTTAAATACAACCAAGGACCCTTGCTGATTATCGCAGGAGCCGGCACTGGCAAAACCACAGTAATCGTTGAAAAAATAAAATATTTAATCAAAAAAAAACTTGCCAAACCAGAAGAGATCCTAGCCTTAACATTTACTGAAAAAGCTGCTTATGAGATGGAAGAAAGAGTTGATAAAGAAATCCCTTATGGCTATTTTCAAATGTGGATCTCCACTTTTCACTCTTTTGCCGACCAGGTATTAAAAGAAAAAGCTCATCATATTGGGATAAATCCTGACTTTAGATTAATGAATGAAGCAGAAACTGTTCTTTTTTTTAAAAAAAATCTATTTTTTTTTGATTTTAATTATTTTCAACCACTAAGCAATCCCAATAAATTTATTAATAATTTAATTGATCATTTTTCAAGACTTAAAGATGAAGATATTTCGCCTGAAGAGTATTTAAATTGGGCAAAAAGTTATCAAACACAAACTCAAGAAGAAAAAGATAAATATCTAGAATTAGCTCATGCTTATAAAATTTATGAAAATTTAAAAATAAAAAATGGGGTTTTAGACTATTCTGATCTTATTTATTATTTGTTAAAACTTTTTCGCCAAAGAAAAAATCTTCTTTTAGAATATCAACAGCGGTTTAAATATGTATTAATTGATGAATTTCAAGACACCAATATTGCTCAATATGAGCTTATAAAAATCATCTGTCCGCCAGATAAAAATCCAAAATTAACAGTCGTGGGTGATGATTCTCAGGCAATCTATAAATTTCGCGGCGCTTCTATCTCTAATATTTTAAATTTTATGAATGATTATCCTCAGGCTAAACAAATTACTCTTTTAAAAAACTATCGCTCCAATCAAGAAATTCTTGATGCAGCCTACAAATTAATAAAAAATAATGATCCTGATACTTTAGAAGCAAAACTAGGAATATCAAAAAAACTAATCTCAATAAAGAAAAAACCCCAAGAAAAATCAATCTTTTTTTTTCTTGGCAATAAAGTCGAAGAAGAGGTTGATTTTGTCGTAAAAAAAATTTTAAAACTGAAAAAATCTTATCAATATTCAGATTTTGCTATTCTTTGTCGAGCCAACAATCATGCTAATCCTTTCATTAGAGGACTAATTCAAAATGGCATTCCCTATCAATTTTTAGGTCCTGGTTTTCTTTTTAAACAGCCTGAAATAAAGGATCTTATTGCTTATTTAAAGTTTTTAAGTAATGTTGATGACTCTGTCTCTTTATACCGAGTTTTATCGATGAATATTTTTGATATTGATCCAAAAGATATTAGCTTACTTCTTGCTTTTTCAAAAAAAATCAGCCAGTCTCTTTTTCAATCAATAGAGATTTATCTTTCTTTTTTTGATGACAAAATTTATCAAAAAGATTATCAAATTTATAAAAAATATCTTCCTTTATTATCAGAAAAAACAAAAAAAAATCTTTTATTTATTTATTCAATAATAAAAAAACATCTATCTCTTATTAAAAAAGAAACTGCTGGACAAATACTTTATTTTTTTCTTGAAGAAACTGGTTATCTAAAAAAAATCACCAATTATAAATCTGAAAAAGAAGAAAAAATCGCTCTTAATATCTCAAAATTTTTTAATTATCTCAAAAATTTTGAGATGACCAATGAGGATGCTTCGGTTTTTGCTGTCGTTGATTTTTTAGAAATGAGTATCGAGTTAGGAGAATCGCCAACTGTTTTTAAAAGTGATATTGAAAATTATAATGCTGTTAATATTTTGACAGTTCACTCAGCCAAAGGCTTAGAGTTTCCTGTAGTTTTTTTAGTCAATCTCACTAAAGGAAGATTTCCAACCAATGAAAAAAAAGAAAAAATCCCTATTCCTGAACCTTTAATTAAAGAAATTCTCCCTCAAGGAAATTATCATCTTCAAGAAGAACGAAGACTCTTTTATGTGGGTCTAACAAGAGCCAAAGATAAAATTTTTCTTACAGCCTCTAAATTTTATGGTGAAGGTATAAGACAACAAAAACTTTCTCCTTTTGTTTATGAAACTCTTGAAAAAAAATATTTTCTTAAAGAAAAAAATCAAATTATCAACAATAATCAATGGCAAAGATATTTTCAACAAAAAAAATCTCAACCAATCTCCCAAAAACAACAAGAAAAAATCGACTATTTTTCCTATACTCAATTAGAAACTTATGATAAATGTCCACTACAATATAAATATCAATTTATTTTAAAAATTCCCACCTCTCCATCAGCTAATCTTTCTTTTGGAGAAACAATTCATAAAACCCTTCAACAGTTTTACCAAAGATTTTTAGAAAACAAAAACATTGACCCAAAAGAAATCATTAAAATCTACGAAAAAAACTGGATTCCTGTAGGTTATAACTCTAAAATCCATGAACAAAGAGCCAAAAAAGAAGGAGCTTTAATATTAGAAAACTATCTTAAAAAATTTCATCATAAAGACTTAAAAATTATTTTTTTAGAAAAAAAATTCAAATTAAAAATTAAGGATGATGTCTTTATTATTGGAAAAATTGACAGAATAGATACAATTGATGATCAAACAATAGAGATTATTGACTATAAAACTGGAAAAGCCCCTGAAAAAAATGATTTAGAAAAAAATCTCCAATTATTAATATATGGCTTAGCAATTAATGATAAAAAAATTTCTCATCAAAAAATAAAAAACATTATCTTCAGCCTCATCTTTTTGAATAAAAATGAAAAATTTTCAATAACAAAGAAACCCGAGGAATTAATTAAGGTAAAGGATATTATTTATAAAAAAATTGAAGAAATTAAAACAAGCGATTTTAAACCGAAAGTTAGTTTATGGTGTGATTTTTGTCCTTTTAAAATCATCTGCGAAGCCTGGCAATAAGAAAAAAATTTATTATAATTTAAATATGGCAAAAAAAATTCTTAAATCAAATTTTTTGCCACGATTGTTTGATATTTTTACTCCTTTAACGTCGTGGTTCTTGATCACTTTACCGTTATGGCTTTCTCTTTCTCATCCAGCAGTGGTCGCTTATTTTATCATTGCTTTTGATCTTTATTTTTTTTATAAATCAATAAAAACTGCTTACCTTGCTGTTTTATCTTATAAAGAAATTCTTTATCATTCAAAAATAAATTATTACAAAAAAATTAAAAAAATAAAAAAAGCTAATTTTATAAACCATTTTATAATCATTCCGAATTATAAAGAACCATTATATAAACTTGAATCAACAATAAATTCTATTAAAAATAATCTTTATCCTTATAAAAATTTATTTTTAGTTTTAGCTTTTGAAAAAAGAGAAGAAAAAGAGGCAAAAATAAAGGCCAAATATTTAAAAGATAAATTTAATAATTTTTTTAAAGATATTTTAATTACTTATCATCCGGATAAAAAAAATGAAGAACCAGGAAAAGCTAGCAATCAAACCTATGCAGCAAAAATTATTGATAAATATGTAATAAAAAATAACTTAGAAAGAAAAAATATTTTAATTACCATTTGTGATGCTGACAGTCATCTTCCTTCAAATTATTTTTCCTACTTAACCTATACTTTTTTAAAAGATAAAGAAAGAATTTATCATTTTTATTGGGCGCCGGTTCTTTTATACAATAACTTTTGGCAATTACCTTTTGTAGTAAGAATCCAAGCAACCTTATCTTCAATTTTAAGACTAGCTTTTCTCTCCCAAAAAGAAAATCTAATTCAGGTATCAACTTATTCAACCAATCTTTATCTTTTAAAAAAAATAAATTTTTGGGATGTCAATATCATTCCTGAAGACTGGCATGTTTTTTTTCAGGCTTTTTTTAAATTCGGAGAAAAAGTAAAAACTATCCCCCTTTTTACTATTATTAATGGCGATGCTGTTTATTCAGGAAAATTATTAAAAACCTTTATTAACCGCTATGAACAAGAAAAGCGCTGGGCTTGGGGAGTCTCTGATGTCGGTTATGTTTTAAAAAATTTTTTTAAATCACCAAATATTAAATTTTCAGAAAAATTAAAAAAACTTCTTTTTATTTATGAAACTCATCTTTTATGGCCAGTATCTTTTTTTATCTTAACAATTAGCGCTTCAATTCCGCCTTTAATCAATCCTTTTTTTAAAAAAACAGTTTTAGGTTTTCTTCTGCCAAAACTTTCAGCTCTTATTCTAACTTTATCATCATCAATGTTAATCCTCTATGTAATTCTTGATATCAAAATCAGAGAAAAAATTAATGTAAAAACTAAAACTATCAATATTCCTTTTCTTTTTATTCAATGGTATTTTCTACCAATTATCTCTTTTTTCTTTTCCTCTCTTCCAGCTCTTGATGCTCATACAAGGATTCTTTTAGGCAAAAAGTTAAAATATAAGGTGACTGAAAAAGTGTAATTGATTTATATAAATTTTGTTAAAATAAAATCATGGTTAACTTTTTGTTTACCAAAACTCCGTTGATTTTTTTTATTCAGCCTTTCTGGAGAGACGAAGCTTTTTCTTATCTTTTAGCAAAAAAAAATATTGCTGAAATTTTTTATTTAACTGCCAAAGATTTTAATCCGCCTTTATATTATTTTCTTCTTCATTTTTGGATAAAGATATTTGGCTCATCAGAGATTGCTATCAGATTGATGTCTTTAATTTTTTATTGGTTGACTTTATATGTTGTCTCTCTTTTTTTAGAAAATATTTTGAAAATGAGAATAAAAAAAACTATTTTTTATACGTTGTTTTTTGCTTTTAATCCTTTGCTTTTATATTATGCTTTTGAGGCAAGAAATTATACCCTTTTTGCCTTTTTTTCAAGTTTGTCTTTTTATTTTTTATATAAGAAGAAATGGAGACCTTATCTGATAACCTCTATTTTAGGACTTTATACTCATTATTTTATGATTTTTGTTTTAGTTTTTCAATATCTTTTAAAAAAATCAAAAAAACAACTTCAAGCCTTTTTATACTTTATTCCTTGGTTGATTTTTGTTCTTTTTAACAAAGGATTAATTATTGAAGATTTTTGGATAAAAAAATTATCTTTTGACAAAACATTTAATTTCATAAGTCAAATATATACTGGTTATGAATATGATTTTAAATTTTACGATAATTCAATTTTTTATCTTTCTTTAGTTTTTTGGATAATAATTTTCTATGGTTATTTAAAAACAAAAAATAATCAAAAAGATTATCAACAATATAAATATTTTTTTGTCTGGGGAGTGATTATTCCTTTTTTTGTTTTTTTAATTTCTTTGATAAAACCTATTTTTTTACCTCGTTATCTTATATTTGCTAATATAGGTTTAATCTTGCTTTTAATCTATAGTCTTGAAAAATTGCCAAAATTTTTTAAAGTTTTTATACTCGCTTTAATAATATTGGTGACTTTTAATTATAATCAATTACAAATTAAAAATCGAAATAAATCAAAAATAAAAAATATCATCAATGAAATATCATATTTGAGAAAAAAAGATGATCTTGTATATGTGATAAATGAACTTGATTTTTTTACTACTCAATATTATCTAAAAGAAAACGCTGACAAAGTCTTTATTTTCGGAAAAACATATGAAGAAATTCCAAACTATGTCGGAAAAATTCTTATTGATAAAAACAAGATTACTAATAAACTCCCTATTTATCCTAATAAAGCCTTTATTATTCAAAATAATCAATACGAAATAAAGTCTATCTTCTAAATCTGTTGC
>JBBILA010000006.1:0-26098 GCA_037445105.1 Candidatus Microgenomates bacterium | reverse complement strand
TGATCTTGGCTTAAGGCTGGTGGCTGTTGAGTCAAGATAAACTAAATGAGGTTGATTTTTAAAAATGGGAAAATCTTTTTTAAAATCTTGAAAATTCATAAAATTATTTTAACCTAAATTTTCTTTAACCTCATTAATAAATCCGTCAACTAAAAGTTTTTCTGCTTGTTTTTTTGTTAAGCCTCGCGACTGAAGATAAAAAATCTGTTCTTGATTAAGTCTTCCGGTTGTTGAACCATGAGTGCAAAAAACATCATTAGCTAAAATCTCCAGCTTTGGCTCAGAAAAAACAAAAGCTTCATCTGATAAAAGAAGATTTTGATTTTTTTGATAAGCATGACTTTTTTGAGCGTCTTTTTCAATTCTTATTAATCCTTGATAATAAAACCTTGATTGGTCATAAAAAACGCCTTTTATTAAAAGATTAGACGTTGATGACGGTTGATAGTGATTTTGAAAAGTATTAATTTTAAAAACTTGATTTTTTCGACCAATATAAAGACCAAGAATTTTTAAATTAACCCCTGAACTTTTGATATCAAAAATCAAATTACCCGATAAATTTTCAAAAAAAACCAGATAATCGCCTGGTTTATCAAAAATCAATTTTTTTTCTTGATTAAGAATATTTTTAATAACTATTTTTTTCATAATAAATTAGCCAACTGAACCTGACATCTCTAAATTAATTAATCGATTAAGCTCAACAGTATATTCTAAAGGAATCTCTTTGGTGATAGGCTCAATAAAACCATTAACCAAAAGTCCTTCAGCATCAGATTTTTTTATTCCTCTTGACTGAAGATAAAGAATCTTTTCCTCTCCTAATTTTTCCACCGTTGCCTCATGCTGGACATCAACCTGATTATTTTCTATTTTCATCGTTGGATAAGTATCTGATCGCGACTTTTCATCTAAAATCAAAGCATCGCAGGAGACATAAACTGATGAGTTATAGGCATTTTTACCAACATGAACTAAACCCCGATAAGAGGTTCTTCCTCCTCGACTAGAAATTGACTTTGAGATAATTCTTGACGAGGTATTTCTTGCTAGATGAATCATTTTTGCTCCCGCATCCTGAACTTGATCTGAGGAAGCATAAGCAATTGATAATACCTCACCTCGGGCTCCTTCACCTGCTAAAATACATGAAGGATACTTCATCGTTACCTGACTGCCTAGATTGCAGTCAACCCACTCCATCACCCCTTCTTCCTCAACTCTGCTTCTTTTTGTTACTAGATTAAAAACATTTTTGCTCCAATTTTGGACTGTGGTGTACCTTACCCGAGCTTTCTTTTTGACAAATATCTCAACCACCGCTGCATGCAAAGATGAGGTGGTATAAATTGGCGCTGTACAGCCTTCAATATAATGGACATAACTTCCTTCATCAGCAATAATCAAAGTCCTTTCAAACTGACCAAAATTTTGGGCATTGATTCTAAAATAAGCTTGAAGAGGAAGAGTGACTTTGACTCCTTTTGGCACATAAACAAAAGAACCACCAGACCAAACAGCTGAGTTTAAGGCAGCAAATTTATTATCATAAATTGAGACAATTTTTGAAAAATATTCTTTGACTAATTCTGGATACTCTCTTAAACCGCTATCCATATCAAGAAAGACCACCCCTTGTTTTTGAAGTTGTTTTTGAATTGATTTGTAAACAACCTCAGATTCAAATTGAGCTGAAACACCTGCTAAAAATTTTTTTTCTGCTTCAGGAACGCCTATTTTATCATAAGTTTCTTTTATTTCTTCAGGCAACTCCTCCCATGACGATTTTGGTTTATCAGTTGATTTTAAATAATAAATAATCTCATCAAAGTTGATTTTTGATAAATCAGCTCCCCAGGTTGGCATTGGTTTGTTGATAAATACTTGATAAGCTTTTAATCTAAGCTCGGTCATCCATGAAGGCTCATTTTTAAGTTGAGATATTTTTTTAATTAACTTTTTACTTAGACCTTTTTTTGCTTTAAAAATACTTACCTCCGGTACAGAAAAACCATATCTATACTGAAAATTTAATTTTTTTGACGACATAAAAAATTACTTTAAAAACGAATAACCTTTTTTTTCAATTTCTTCTGCTAAAAGATAATCGCCTTCTTTGATAATTTTTCCTTCTTTTAAAATCAAAACCTTATCTGGCTTGATGTATTTTAAAATTCGGTTGTAATGAGTAATTAAAACAATGGTTTTGTTTTTTTTGATTTTATTAATCATTAAAGAGATTTTTTTCAAAGAATCAACATCAATGCCAGTGTCAATCTCATCAAAAATCATTAGTTTTGGATTTAATATCACTCCTTGAAGAAGCTCTAATTTTTTTCTCTCTCCACCTGAAGCTCCATCATTTAAAGACCTTTCAATAAGTTCTTTTTTAATCTCAAGTTCTTGACTAATCTTTTCAATTTTCTTTTTTAAAGTTAAAGGGTCAATCTTTCCTGTTAAAGCAAGCCTTAAGAGCTGAAAAACTGATACTCCTTGAAGGGATAACGGTTGCTGAAAACTAACAAAAATTCCTTTTTTTGCTCTTTTGTCAGGTCCATCTTCTTTAATATCTTTGTTGTTAAAAATGATTTTTGATTTTTCAGAAAGTCGATAATGAGGGTGGCCAATGATTGCATAAGCTAAAGTTGATTTTCCCGAACCATTAGGACCCATCACCGCGTAAACTTTATTTTTTTCAAAAACATAATTTAAATCTTTAATAATTTGTTTTTCTTCAACAAAAACATCTAAATTTTTTAAAGTTAACATTTTATATAACGTCAATTAATTTATAATTTTTTAGTTCTTTAACAAAGATTTTTTTTAATTTATTTTTTAAAAAATTGCTATGCTGACAATAATCTTCCCAAGGACACTGATAATTGGTTTTTTCACAAGAAGCGATATTTAGCGATGGTTCAAAGATTTTTAAATAATCATAAAGAGTCTTTTTATGAAAATTTTTTGTTAATTTATAACCGCCAGTTTTTCCCTCAAAACTCTCCAAAAAACCATTGGCTTTCAAAAAATAGGCAATTTTTGCTAAAAATCTTTTTGGCAGATGGATTTTATCTGTTAATTCTGATAAAGGAGAATAATCTTTTTTACCTTTCAAATAAGATAAAAGAAGCAAACCATAATCAGATTGTTTTGAAATTTTCAGCATATAAAACAAACTATTACTAATAATGTATTAGTTTATCTAAAAAAAATAAAAAAATCAAGAAAAAACACAGAAAATAATAAATCTAACGCCTGACAGCTAAGTAGAAAGTAGTAAGTATTTAGTAGTAAGTAGACAGTATTTAGTATTAAGGATTAAGAATAATTGACCTAATTGATCTAATTGACCTAATTTCTAAACAAATAATAATAAATAAATTAATAAACAAATTTTTAATCAATAATAAATATTTAAATTTTTAATATATTAAAAATTAATTTATTAAAAATTGATTAAAAATTTATTATTTATTATTGGTTATTATTATTTATTATTTTTAACTGATATTAACTGATTAAACCGTATTCTTGTTATTCCCACGCTTTCTTGTCATTCCCGACCTGATCGGGAATCCCGTTTTTTGTCATTCCCGCCCCGATGTAATCGGGATAAACTCCGGCGGGAATCTCGCTTCCTTGTCATTCCCGTGTAAACGGGAATCCTGTTTATTGTCATTCCCGACCTGATCGGGAATCTTTTTTTCCTGTCATTCCCGAGCAATGGGGAATCCTTGTTCCCGTGAAAACGGGAATCTCAATCTTATTTTTAACTTTAGGAGAGTTGACTAGTCAACTAGGATTTAATTAACCGTTAATAGCAAAACAGCTAATTAGCAAACAAGTTAACTGATATTTATTATTAAAATATTAAATATTGATTAAAAATTTATTTATTTGTTATTAAAAATTTGTTATTGGTTTTTTTTTATTTTTATCAACTTTTCTCTTGCCAAAGTATCAACTATTTTTCCAAATTTTGTCTCTCTTGAATGATGATAATAATTAATCTGAGAAAAATTTTTTTCTAAAGCTTTTACTTTTTCAAAAAGAGGTTTGATATGAGCTTTTTTTATTTTATACTCCCCAGTTAACCATCGAATAACTAATTGACTATCCATAAAAACATCAATTTTATCTTTAGTTAGATCTTTTGCTTTTTCCAAAGCAAAAATCAATCCTTTAAATTCAGCTTCAGGGACAGTATTTTTTCCAAGATAACTACTGTACTGATATTGGTTGTTTTTATCATCAATTAATAAAACTCCGCAGGCTGACTCACCTTTGCTTTCTCTTCCTTTTAAATGAGCATCTTTTATCTGACAAGTAGCATCAACAATTAATTTCATATAAAAAAATAAAATTATAACTTCATTCTTGGCTGCCGATCAAGAACGTTAATATCAATAAATATTTTTTTTTGAGCTTTATAATAACCAACAACGCCAATCATCGCTGCATTATCGCCAGTTAGATATCTATAAGAAGGAAAAAGCACCTCGCCTTGGTATTTCTTTATTAATTGGCGAAATTTTTTTCTTAAATAAAAATTTGCAGAGACTCCGCCAACAACTAAAAGTTTTCTAATTCCTGTTTTAATGATTGCCTTTTCTGTTTTTTTTAATAGGACATCAAAAACTGCTTCCTGAAAAGAAGAAGCTAAATGAGCAATATTTAAAGAATTAGAAAATTGATGTTTTTTTAAAAAATAATAAAAAGAAGTTTTGAGTCCTGAAAAAGAAAAATTAAAATCATTAGTTTTGATCATCGGTCTTGGAAAATGAAAAAAATCTTGATTTTCAACTTGAGAGGCTAGTCTTTCAATAACCGGCCCTCCAGGATAACCAAGATGAAGCATCTTGGCTGCTTTATCTAAAGCTTCACCAGCTGCATCATCAACTGTCTCGCCTAAAATTTGATAAGATAAATGATCTTTAAAAATCAAAAGATTAGTATGACCGCCGGAAATAATCAAAACTAAATAAGGAAAAGAATAATCTATTTTTGGATTACCTTTTGAATTTTGGACAAAAGGAGAGTAAATATGTCCTTCAAGATGATTAACAGCAATAATTTTTTTATTAAATTTTTCTGCTAATTCTTTTGCTTTTTGAATCCCAACTTCCAAAGCCGGCGCCAGTCCTGGACCTTGAGTAACAGCAATGTAATCAATATTATCAATAGATATTTTTTTTAATGACTTAAAGATTAATAAATCAATTCTTTCTTGATGAGCTCTTTTAGCAAGAGAAGGAACAACACCGCCCCATTTTTGATGAATTAAAACTTGAGAATAAATCTGATTAACTAAGACCTGTCTTTCTTGGGTGATCGCTACTGCTGTTTCATCACAAGAAGTATCAATGCTTAAAATCTTCATTAGAAAAAATTCTAAACTTTTACTTTCTGACCAACAATTTTAACAAACTCCTCTTCATCCAAGCTTTCTTTTTTCAAAAGTGCCTCGCTTACTTTATCTAATTCTTTCCTTTTTTCTTTAAGAATTTTTTTAGCTTTTTCATAAGCTTGAGTAATAATTTTTTTTATCTCGTTGTCAATTTTTGCCATCACCTCTTGAGAAATAGTTGATTGTTCATAATAACTTTTTCCCCATTCAGTAATATCCATTGTTGGGCCAAAATTTATCGGTCCTAAATCACTCATTCCATACTCAACAACCATCGCTTTAGCAAGAGAAGTCGCCTGATCAAAATCATTAGCCGCACCGGTTGTAATCTCATTGAAAACGATTTCCTCAGCCGCTCTTCCTCCCATCATCACAGCAATTCTTTCTAAAAGATGAGTTTTTGTCTCGTGAAGCTTGTCTTTTGCCGGCGGAATCAAAGTATAACCTAAAGCCATACCTCGAGAGACAATTGAAATCCGGTGAACAGGATCAGTATGAGGTAAAAAATGAGAAACAATCGCATGACCAGCCTCATGATAAGCGGTGATTTTTCTGTCAAGATCAGATTGTAATCGTTTTTTTTCTGGTCCCAGCTTGACTTTTGTTGCCGCTTCTTCAATATCGTTCATATCAATCTTTTCTTTTCCAGCTCTTGCCGCATAAATTGCCGCTTCATTAAGCATGTTTTCAAGATCTGCTCCTGAAAAACCTACAGTTCTTTTAGCTACCTTATCCCAGTCAACATTTTTTGCAAACGGTTTACCACGAGCATGAATCTTAATAATTGCTTTTCTTCCTTCTAAATCTGGATAATCAATGATAATCCGTCTATCAAATCTTCCCGGCCGAAGAAGAGCTGGATCAAGAAGATCACCTCGATTGGTTGCCGCAATAACAACCACTTGCTCTGTCGGCATAAATCCATCCATCTCCACTAAAATCTGATTTAAAGTCTGTTCTCTTTCATCATGAGAGGGCATAATACCAAAAGAACGAGCTCTTCCAATAGCATCAATCTCATCAATAAAAATTATTGAGGGAGCGTTTTTTTTAGCATTATCAAAAAGATCTCTTACTCTTGCGGCACCAATTCCAACCAACATCTCCATAAATTCACTTCCAGCAATTGAAAAAAACGGTACTCCCGCTTCACCAGCAACCGCTTTTGCCAAAAGAGTTTTACCGCATCCAGCAGGACCCACTAACAAAACTCCTTTTGGAGTTCTTGCGCCAAGTTTTTGATATTTCTGTGGATTTTTTAAAAAATCAACCACCTCTTCTAACTCTTTTTTTGCCTCATCAACCCCAGCAACATCTGAAAATTTAATCTTCATTAAACTTTTAGTAAATCTTTTTGCTCTTGATTGACCAAAAGAAAAAACCGAATCTTGAGCTCCTTTTGCCTGACGAAAAAGAAAAACAAAAAAAGCAATCATTAAAATCGTTGGTAAAAGATTGCTGATAATAGCAACTATCCCTAAAGAAGAAGTAGTATCCTTAATCACCACCTCGACATCTGTTGGAGAGATATTGTTGTCATCTAAAATTTTTCTAAAACTATCAGTTGACTCCTTAAAAGCAGTTGCTAATTGATTGTTTTTATAATAAATAATTAATCGGTTATCAATCACCTCAACTTTTTTTACCTTTTTTTCCTTAATCTCGTTAATAATAGTTGAAATTGATTTTTCAGGAATAGTTTTTTTTACTTCAGATGAAATTGACTGAAAAGCAAAAAATAAAAATAAAACAATAAAAAAAATCAAGAAAAGATTTTTCAGATTAACCTGAAAATAAAATTCCTTAACTTTTTTATTCTGTTTTTTAATCATAATGTTTTATTTTATCAAATTCTGCTAAAATAAAAAAGTATCAACCTACGAGGTTGCGGACGGCTTGTTGGGACAAGTTAAAAATTGAAAAAAATATATGATTTTGAAAAAACTTACTGAAAAAAATAAAGACGAAATGATTGATTTAACTTGTGAAATCTTAAAATCTGGCGGTTTAGTCGTTTTTCCCTCGGATACGGTCTATGGTCTTTTGGTTGATGCTACTAATAAAAAAGCTGTTGAAAAATTGGTTAATTTTAAAAACCGACCGCCAGGAAAACCAATCTCTGTTTTTGTTTCTGGTTTTTCAATGATGAAAAAAATCGTTTTTGTTGATGAAAAACAAGAAAAAATTCTTAAACAAATTCTTCCTGGCCCATACACAATTGTTTTAAAATCAAAAAATAAAGTTGATCCTCTTCTTATCTCTGAAAAAAATACTTTAGGAGTAAGATATGTTGATTTTCCCTACATCATCGACTTAGTAAAAAAATTTAAAAAACCTATTACCGCCACCTCAGCCAATCTAGCAAACCAACCTCCTCATCATTCAATAGAGACATTTTTAAAAACTCTCTCAGGTAAAAAGAAAAGTTTTATTGATCTTATTGTTGATTTTGGCAAGCTTAAAAAAAACAAGCCATCAACTGTCTTAGATCTTTCAGCTGACGAAATAAAAGTTTTAAGAGAAGGCGATTTTAATTTTTTTAAATCAAAAACTTTTATCTCAGTTTCTGAAAAACAAACAAAAAGTATTGCTAAAAACTTCATCTCAAAAAAAATCAGCTCTAATCAATCATTAGTTTTTATTATCGAAGGCGAATTGGGGGTTGGTAAAACTGTTTTTATTAAAGGAATCGGGGAGTTTTTTCAAATCAAAAATATTATCTCACCAACTTTTGTTGTCTATTATGAATATCAATTAAAAAACCAACCGTTCTCAAAACTCATTCACGCCGACCTTTATAATCTAAAAGATAAAGAAGAATTTAAATATCTTCATTTAGAAAAATATCTTGAAAAAGAAAAAAATATTTTGTGTATTGAATGGGGAGAAAAAATTGGCGAAATTTTTGAATCGTTTAAGAAAAAAAGTCAAATCATCTATATAAAAATCAGTTATCTTGATGATAATAAAAGAAAAATTGATATTAAAGAATAATCATTCTATAATTTAATCATGCCAAAACTTCTTCTGATTGACAGCAATGGCATCATGCATCGTGCCTATCACGCTTTACCGCCTTTAACCTCCAATGATGGAACACCAACAAATGTCATCTATGGATTTTTTTCTATGCTTTATAAGGCAATCTCTGATTTTAAACCTGAATATCTTATCTGTGTTTTTGATACGCCAAAACCAACCTTTAGAAATAAACTTTTTAAAGAGTATCAAGCTCAAAGACCAAAAATCAAAAATGATTTTGTCGTTCAGATTCCTCTTTTAAAAGAAGCCTTAGATAAATCAGGTATTTTTCGTCTGGAAAAAGATGGTTTTGAAGCTGATGATCTGATTGGTTCAATCAGTAAAATTTTTTCAAAAAATAACTTCCAAATTATTATCCTTTCCGGCGATAAGGATATTTTTCAATTAATCTCTGACAACGTTTTTGTTGCCTCTCCTCAGCTTGGTTTGTCAAATATCAAAATTTTTGACAAAAGCGAAGTTGAAAAAAAACTTGAAGTTTTACCATCACAGATTCCTGATTATAAAGCTTTAGTAGGCGATCCCTCGGACAATTATCCTGGTGCTAAAGGCATCGGTCCAAAAACAGCTATCTTTTTGCTTAGAAAATATCAAAATATTGATAATATTTATAAAAACCTCACTGAGATAAAATCAGAAAAAATCAGAAAAATTTTGATTGATGAAAAAGAAAATATTTATTTATCAAAAAAATTAGCTACTATTTTAACTAATCTTGAGATTAATCTTGATATTGAAAAAATAAAATTTCAATATTTTAAAAAAGATTTAAAAGATTTTTTAGAAAAATACCAAATTTATTCTCTTTTAAAGAGAATTTTTCCAGAAAAAAAACACCAAGAAAAAAAAGAAAAAGAAAAAAATGGTCAACAAATTGGTCTTTTTTAAATTAAATAAATTAAGATCCGATTTTTTAAAAGATTGGATCTTAGATAAATAAGATGTGCGGGATTTTTGCTGTTTATAATGACAAAAAACAAAAAGCTTTTCAGACTGTTTTTCAAGGTTTAAAAACCTTAGAGTATCGAGGATATGATTCGTGGGGAATTATCGCTAAAAAAGAAAACGGTGAGATTCTTCTTTACAAAAAAACTGGTAAACTGCCTCCATCAGTTGACAAAAATTATCTGTTAGCTAAATCCCGCTTTGCTCTTGGTCATACTCGTTGGGCGACTCACGGAGGAATCAGTGAAAAAAACAGTCATCCTCATTTTGACTGTCAAAAAGAGATCTTTGTTGTCCACAACGGCATTATTGAAAATTTTTCCCAACTAAAAAAAGCTCTTTTGAAAAAAAATCATCAGTTTACCTCAGAGACAGATACCGAAGTAATCGCTCATCTTTTAGAAGAAAATCTTAAAAATGAAAAAACTCTTACTCCAAAAATCCTTCAATCAGTTTTTAAAAAAATTAAGGGTCTGAATGCTTTTATTGTCTTTATCCCAAAAATAAACTTAGTTTTTGCTTATAAAAATAGCTCGCCAATTGTTTTTGGAATTGATGAAAAAAATCAACAATTTTTTTTAAGTTCTGATTATGGCGGAATCATCTCTTATACTAAAAAAATCTACTTTTTAGAAGATGAGGAGATTTTGATAATAAAAAATAAAAAATTCTCTCTTTATGATAAAGATTTAAAAGAAAAATCAATCAAATTTATTAAAATAACTCAAAATCAAGAAAGATTATCCTTAGGCAAATATCCTCATTTTACTTTAAAAGAAATCAACGAACAACCAAAAATTATCGAAAATATTTTAACTCAAGAAAAAGAAATAAAAAAACTGGCTGCCGTTATTAAAAAATCTTATGATAATTTTTTTATCGGTTGCGGCACCGCTTATTATGCCTGTCTTGCTGGCACCTATCTTTTTTCAAAAATCGCCAAAAGACACGCCAGCGCTTCAATTGCTTCTGAATTTTCTTATCTAGTTGATTTTTTAAAAAAAGAAAGTTTAGTTATTGCTTTGTCTCAATCAGGAGAAACAATTGATATCATCTCCTCAATAAAAAAAGTTAAAGAAAAACAAGCTAAAGTTTTTGCTTTAACCAATGTTTTGGGTTCAACTCTTTATCGAATGTCAGATTATAAAATGCTTCTTAATGCCGGACCGGAAAAATCAGTCGTTGCTACCAAATCATTTACTGCTAAAATCGCCATCTTAATTTTATTAGCTTATACTTTAAAAAATGACTTTAATCAAGGAAAAATCTCTCTTGAAAAAGCAATTGATGAATTAAAAAAGGTTTTAACTAATAGTTCAAAAATAAAAAAAATTGCTGACTTGCTAAAAGATCATCATCACCTTTTCTTTTTAGGCAGAGGTTTGTCCTATCCTTTAGCTTTAGAATCAGCTTTAAAAGTAAAAGAGATATCTTATATTCATGCGGAAGGTTTTCCAGCTGGTGAATTAAAACATGGAGTAATCGCTTTAATTGAAAAAAATACCCCAGTTATTGTTTTTAATCCAGAAGATGAGACTTATGAGGACACTTTATCATCAGCCTATGAGGTCAAAGCTCGCGGAGGTTATCTTATTGGTTTATCAAGCAAAAAAGATCAAGTGTATGATCAGTTTATCAGAATAGAAAACTGTCAAGAAGGAAATATCATCCCTTATGTGGCTTTCAGTCAGCTTTTAGCCTATTATTTAACTGTTTTAACCAAAAAAGACCCTGACAAACCAAGAAATCTTGCCAAAAGCGTCACTGTTAAATAAAACTTATTTTGAAGAAAATATCCCAAGAAGAGCAATAATTGGAAGAAATAAAATATCAAAAATCCATTGAGACTCCAATTGATCAACTAAAGCCTCAACCATTTTAAAAATATTATAACATTTTCAATTTGGATAGTGACATTTTTTATATTTTTTTCCGCTTCCACACCAACAAGGATCATTGCGGCCTAATTTATGTTTTTTTACTACTGTTTTTGGCTGAGTTTCTTTTTTTTCTAAATCATTTGAGGACTGAGCTTGAAAAGGATTAACAGCTGAAGCTGATTGAAAAATAAGATTATTTTGATTTTGTTCAAAAGGAAAACTTTCAGTTAATTGAAAATCAATCTTTAAAAGTCTCCGAGTAATCTCAAAATTAATCTCCTGCAAAAGTTTTTCAAACATCTGATAAGCATCATTTTTATAAGCAACCAGTGGATCAATCTGAGCGTAGCCTCGAAGATTAATTCCTTCTCTTAAATTTTCAATTGCCGTTAGATGATCCATCCAGTGCTTATCAATAATTGATAAGACTATCGACTTGACAATATCCCGCCAGATTTTTTCACCAATTTTTTTCTCTCGTTGATGATATTCTTTAATAACTTGATTTTTAACAAGAGAAAAAATATCTTGATTAAAATTTTTAATATCAACATTAACAATCAAACTCAACTCTTTAATCAATTGATTTTTTTCTTCCTCTGATAAGTCTTTATTCTCAATAAAATAAGCATTAATAATATTTCTGATTTCTTCATCATAAAAATCAAAAATAATCTCATCAAAGTTATCATCCTCACTAAATAAAATTTTTCTTCTTAAAGAATAGATTATCTCTCGTTGTTTATTTAAAACATCATCATACTCAACCAAATTTTTTCTAATATCAAAATTAAAACCTTCAACTTTTATTTGAGCTTGTTCGATAGCTTTTGAAACCATCGGATGAGAAATTGGTTGATCTTCAGGAAAATTAAAAAATGTCATCATTTTTGAGATCTGTTCACCGCCAAAAATCCTCATCAAATCATCTTCCAAAGAGACAAAAAATCTTGACTCTCCTGGATCACCTTGTCTTCCTGATCTTCCCCGAAGCTGATTATCAATCCGCCTTGATTCATGGCGTTCAGTACCAATAACATATAATCCTCCAAGACTAATCACTTCATCATGCTCTTTTTGCCATTTTTTTACCAGATCAGAAGAAGGATTTTGAGGCAAATCGCCGCCTAAAACAATATCAACTCCTCGTCCAGCCATATTGGTAGCAACAGTAACAGCTCTTTTTTTACCAGCCTTAGCGATAATTGCCGCTTCTCTTTCATGATTTTTAGCGTTTAAAAGCTCATGAGGGATTCCTTTTTTTTTCAAAAGTGAAGATAAATATTCATTTTTTTCTATTGAGGTGGTTCCAACTAAAACTGGTCTACCTAACTGATAATTTTTGGCTACCTCTTCAACTATCGCATTATATTTTCCTTTTTCAGTTTTATAAATCATGTCGGGATGATCCTTTCTGATCATCGGCCGGTGAGTGGGAATTACCAAAACCTCGGTTTTATAAATTTTGTGAAATTCTTCAGCTTCAGTCGCAGCAGTACCAGTCATTCCTGCTAATTTTTGATACATTCTAAAATAATTCTGTAAGGAAATCATCGCTAATGTCTTTGATTCTTTTTGAATAGGAACATTTTCTTTTGCTTCAATTGCCTGATGAAGACCTTCAGAAAAGCGTCGACCATAAAGAAGTCTGCCAGTAAACTCATCAACGATAATAACCTGATTATCTTTAATAATATAATCACGGTCTTTTTTAAAAAGGGTTTTTGCTTTTAAAGCTGCTTCAAGATGATAAAGAGCTTCGTAGTCTTTTTCATAAATATTATCGACCCCTAATTTTTTCTCAATTTTTTTAATTCCTTTTTCTGTCAGATGAGCAGTTTTTAATTTTTCATCAACAATATAATCCTCTTTTTCATCAAGCTGACTGACGATTTTGGCATAAAAATAATACTTAGAAGTATCCTCATCATAAGGAGCAGAGATAATATGAGGAGTTCTTGCTTCATCAATCAAAACTGAATCAGCTTCATCAATAATGGCAAAATAAAAATCTCTCTGAACCAAATCTTCCTGATTCTGACTCATATTATCACGAAGATAATCAAAACCAAATTCGCTATTTATTCCATAGGTAATATCCGCTTGATAAGCCTCCTTTCTTGTAATTGGTCTTAAATGAGCCAACCGCCAATCAGAAACATCTTTATTTTCATAATTTGGATCGTAAAGAAAAGACTGGTCAGCGATAATCGAGGCTGTCTTTAGTCCTAAAAAATCAAAAATTTTTCCCATCCAACCAGCGTCTCTTCTTGCCAAATAATCATTAACAGTAACTAAATGAACGCCTCTTCCTAAAAGAGCATTAAGATATAAAGCTGGAACTGCTGATAAAGTCTTTCCCTCGCCGGTTTTTTGTTCGGCAATTTTTCCTTCATGCAAAGCCACCGCAGCCATAAGCTGAACATCAAAATGTCGCTGACCCAAAGTCCTTCTTGAAGCTTCTCTGGCTAAAGCAAATGTCCAAGGCAAAAACTCAGTTAATCTTTCTTCTTTTCCGTCAATTTTTTCCTTTAAAATCTCTGTTTCTTTTTTAAAATCTTCATCTTTTAGTTTTCTTGCTTTTTCTTCAAGAAGATTGATTTTGTCAACAATTTTTTTAATTCTTTCAATCTCTCTTTGATTAAAATCAAAAATCTTTTTGATAAATTTAAACATTATTTTAAGAAATACTCTTGAGGGACAACTAATATTTTTTCTACTGAATAAGTATTATCAGTTTTTCCATTTTCAGTTTTAGCAACAAAATGGACATAATCGCCAACAATCAATTTTGAAAAGCCAATTCTTTCAATCTCTAAAGTTTTAATGTTGATTATTTGCTGTTTTGTTGTTGTCTCAATGCTTAAAGTATAAGTAGTCTTATCGCTACCAATCACTTTAATATTATAATTTTCCTTATCAATCTCAATGATTTTTCCTGTCTCCACTATATAGGGCTGATCAATAAAAACTGAATTAGCAGTTATCTCTTTGTCATTTAATAGTCCGGTTACTATCAGATAATCATCTTTTTCAATATTATTTTTATCAATCTCTTTTTGGGAGGCGCCAGTGATTTTAAAATACTTTGTCAAAAGATCGTCAAGTTTTACCTGATAATCTTTTTTGTTTAAAGTTTTTATTTTTATTAAATTATCTTTTATTTCCAAAACAAAACCCGCGATCGCTTTATTATTTTTTTTTCTTAGTTCTTCAACTTTACTAGCAACTTTTTCTTTAAGATTTTCAACAGCTTTTTCTTCATTGCTTGTTGGTTTTGGCGTTAAGGTTATTGTTTGGGCAAAAGTCAAACTGGTAAAAAAACAAAACAATAAAATTGTCAAAAATAATATTTTTTTCATAACTCTTTAATAAAATAAAGATGTAAAGTTTTTTCTTGGATACTAAAAGTTTTATCCTCTGGATAAACAACTATTTTGATAACATTTTCGCCTAAAGCCAAAGGAAGCTCAAGAGAAAAATTTTCCGTTTTATTTTTATAAACAATGTCTTTTATTGGTGATTGAACAACAATCAAAGCGTTTTTTGTCGCTTTTCCTCTTAAAACTACCAAGTTTTTGTCAATTATTGAAGAGTCATTAGGGTCAGTGATCTCTAGCGGTTGAAAATTAATCTTTTGATTAGCGCTCGTTTTTTTTTCTGTTAATAAACCTGTTGGAGCAATTGTTTTATTTTTTTTTATTTCTTCTTCTTTATTTTTTGTTATCAAAAAAAATCCCAACAAACTACCAAAAACCAATCCTAAAAAAATCGCAATGACTGTCTCTTTTTTCATAAAACTATTTTTTTTAATACTTTAGGTAATGTATTAATTATATCACTAACATTATACCAATATCCTTTCTCCTGAAAAAGAACCTCAGAAGTTTTTTTAAGCAAAATTGAGCTAAAAACTCCTGCCGATAAAGGATCATTTTTGATATAAAAACAACCTGAAAGAGCTGATAAGACATCACCTGTTCCACCTTTTGTCAATCCAGGATTGCCTCCTTCAATAACAAAAACCTCTTCTCCATCAGAGATAATATCTTTGACTGCTTTTAGTAAAATCACTGTTTGATATTTTTTGGCGGTTTCTTGAACAATTTTTTCTTTTTCTTGAAAATTTTTGTTTAAAATATCAATCCCAAAAAGTCTCTTAAACTCTTTTTGATGAGGAGTAATTATTGAGGGAGTTTTTAATTTTAATAACCAATCTTTATCCATCATCTGCAAAGCACCAGCATCAAAAACAAACTTTTTTTCTGGAAAATTATCGATCAAAAAATAAACTAATTCTCTTGTATACTCTCCTTCATCTTTTAGATTAAAAACCTCTTGCCAATTTTTAATTTTTAATTTTAAATTTTTAATTTTGTTTCTAATCATTCCTGTTCCAATCAAAACTACATCATCTTCTTTGATATAACTATCCAAATTTTTTTTAGAAACAACAATTCCATTTCTAAAAATGGTTTTTAATTTTAAAAAAATTTTTTCGTTTTCAAGAGTTGAGCAATAATGAACCATATCAACAAAATGAGAAGCGACCTCTGCTGCCCAAAGAGAAGCAGAATGAAAAAGAGAAGAACCACCAATGATTAATATCTTACCATTTTCACCTTTGTGAGAATCGGAAGATGGCAGAGTAAATCTTGAAAATATTTTTCTTATTAAATTATCATCTGAGGTTTTAACAACAATCATATTTTTTTTATAAATTAAAAATTCTCATGTTATAATTCTACTATATGCTAACTCATCATGATTTAAGAAAAAAATTTAGTCTTTTTTGGCAGTCTAAAAACCATCAGGAGGTACCCCCAATTCCTCTTGTCCCTCAAAATGATCCAACAACTCTTTTTACTGGCTCAGGGATGCAGCAGCTAGTCCCCTATCTTTTAGGAGAGATCCATCCTTTAGGCAAAAGACTTTATAATATCCAGCCTTGTTTCCGCTCTCAGGATATTGAAGAGGTTGGCGATAACCGCCACACAACTTTCTTTGAAATGATGGGTAATTGGTCTTTGGGAGACTATTTTAAAAAAGAACAATTAAGATGGTTTTGGGAGTTTTTAACCAAAGAATTAAATTTTCCTCAAGAAAAACTTTATGTAACAGTTTTTGCCGGTGATGAAAAAAATCATCTTCAAGCTGATAATGAGTCGATTGAGATCTGGAAAAAAATTGGTGTTCCTGAAAATCATATTTTTAAATATGGAGCAGAAAAAAACTGGTGGTCAAGGGCAGGAGTACCTGATAATATGCCTGCTGGCGAACCGGGCGGTCCTGACAGCGAGGTTTTTTTTGAATTTACTCATATCCCTCATGATAAAAAATATGGAAAAACCTGTCATCCAAACTGCGACTGTGGACGGTTTATGGAGATTGGTAACTCGGTTTTTATGCAGTTTAAAAAAACAAACAAAGGCTTTGAAGAACTACCAAAAAAAAATGTTGATTTTGGCGGCGGACTCGAAAGAATTCTTGCTGCTTTAAATAATGATCCTGATGTTTTCAAAACCGACATTTATTTACCCATTATCAATAGATTAGAAAAAATCACTGATAAAAAATATCAAGAAAAAGAAAACAAGCAAAAAATGCGCGTTATTGCCGACCATCTTAAAGCAGCTGCTTTTCTTATCAAAGACGGCGTTTTTCCATCAAATAAAGAACGAGGATATTTTTTAAGAAGACTTTTAAGGCGGGTAGCAGTCAAGATGTTAAAACTTAAAGGTTCAACGATTAACGCCTCAGATCTTAATCCGGTGGCTGAATCAATTGTGAGTATTTATGAGAATATTTATTTTGAAAAAAAAGATTTTGAAAAAATAACCTCTATTATTGAAGAAGAAATCAATCGGTTTAATAAAACCTTAAATAACGGCTTAAAAATTCTTGAAAAAATAGAAAAACCAACTGGCAAAGATGTTTTTGACCTTTATCAAAGCTATGGTTTTCCAAAAGAGTTAACCGAAGAACTTTTAAAAGAAAAAGGATTAAGTTTTGATAAAAAAGAGTTTGAGAAAGAGTTTGAAAAACACCGAGAGCTTTCAAGAACCTCATCTGCCGGTATGTTTAAAGGAGGTCTTGCTGATCACTCCTCTCAGACAATCAAATACCACACTGCTACTCACCTTCTTCATCAGGCTTTGTATGATGTTTTAGGTGATGGGATAAGACAGGAAGGATCTCACATAACCGGCGAAAGACTTCGTTTTGATTTTTATTCTCCTAAAAAACCAACTCCGGAGGAGATAAAAAAAGCAGAAGAGATTATTAACCAAAAAATCAAAGAGGCTCTGCCAGTTTCTTTTAAGATCATGGCAAAAGAGGAGGCTTATAAAATCGGTGCTAAATCTTTTTTCAGAGAAAAATATCCGGAAATGGTCAAGGTATATTTTATTGGTGATTATTCAAAAGAGTTTTGCGGCGGACCTCATGTTAAAAACACTCAAGAAATTGGCAAAATCACCATCTTTAAATTTGAAAAAATCGGTAGCAATTTGTATCGAGTTTATGCTAAATAACAAACATCTTTCATCTTCAAGATTAAAATGAGTTATTTTTTCTTAAAAAAAATCCTCATCAACTCTTTTTCATAAATTTCTTGATCAACATTAGTTATTTTTGTTTCTGTTTTATATATAAAACCATTATTCCACCATCTTGCCGGTTTAAAACTATCGTTTTCTAATTGATAAACGGAGAGATTCCAATAATGCTCATCATAATGTGATTCTTCAAACGGATTCCAAAGATATTCACCATAGAGTAATTCAATTTTCATATCTTTATTTAAATCAATCATCTTTGTGTATGAAGAATAACGAACTGTCTTAAGTCGATAAGAAATATTTTTTGCTTTGTCAATCAAGATAAATTCTATTCCGGTGTCGGAATCAAATGGGTAACCAATTGGTGGTTGTATCTGATTATTTTTTAACTTAAATAATGCCAAACCTTTTATTCCATCACTCCCACACCAATCAATCATCGCCTCAATCCCAAAAAGAAAATCTTTTTGACCATTTTCAGGAAAATAAAAATTTAAAAAACTAATATTATTGCCCTTTTCCAAAATCTCTTTATTCCAAAAATTTAATTCATAAATATCAACTATTTTATTATCCTTTATTGAACGGATAATAATTAGTGGGGAAGCTTTTTTTATTAATATTGAATTTTGATCGCAATTCATATTAAAAGAAGAATTAGCAAAAATCATCTGATAATTGCCTATCTGATAATTTTTTACCTGATAATTATTGTCGAATTGAGAAAGCAAGATTTTTTTTAATTCTTCTTCTGAATTTTTTTGAAAAAAAATATTAATTAGATCTTTTTGATAAAAAATAAAGATCAAAAAAAATAAAAAAAGAAGGATGATAAAAATGATAATTTTTTTAATTGTCATTATAAAATTAATCAAACAACCTAATGATTAGTATTAGCGTAATATTATCATTATATCGGAATAAAATTTCTCTTTGCCACTCCTATCTAACCGACTCAGCTGGATTTTGAGATTTTTGGGTTGATAAAACAAACTAAATTTTAATATTGATATTTATATTTTATTAAGATATACTTTTTAAAATATGAAAAAAACCAATATCTCTTTTTCTGATTTTGAAAAACTTGATATCCGGGTGGGTGAGGTTAAAGAAGCTTCTCTTGTTGAAGGCTCAACCAAAGTCATTCAAATGAAAGTTGATTTTGGTGAAGATTATGGAGTAGTTGAGATTCTATCAGGAATTGCAAAATATTATAAACCTGAAGATTTAGTTGGCAACAAATATCCCTTCGTTGCCAATCTTGAACCAAAAAAAATCATGGGTAAAGACTCAAATGGAATGATTTTAGTTGCTGATGCGCCGGAGAGATTTTTTCTTTTACCCCTTGACAAAAATTTAAAAAACGGTACAGTTATAAGATAAATTAAAAATTTACCTTTAAAGCTATAAAGGGTTAAATAAAAAATTATGGCAAAAAAAACTAAAATAAAAAACAATCAAACTGATTTCTTTCAAGAAAACAATCAAAAAAATTATTTTGTATATATCTTAATGGTTATTCTCACAGTTTTTTCTATATTTAATTATTTTCAAATCAATACTCTAAAAAAAGAAATTAAAGCCTTAAAAGACGTTATTAATCCTCAACCTCAAGCCCCAAAAGAGGTAAAAATTGAAGATGTAAAAAAACTTTTTACTAAAGACTTTATCCATTTTGGCGATGCTAATAAAAAACTTCTTATTGTTGAGGTCTCTGATCCTTCTTGTCCGTTTTGTCATATTGCCGGAGGTCATAATCCTGAATTAGCCAAAGAAGCTGGCAGATTCCAATACGTAAGCGATGGTGGTACTTACCAACCTCCTGTTCCTGAATTAAAAAAATTAGTTGATCAAGGTAAAGCTTCCTTTGCTCTTATCTACTCAAACGGCCATGGTAACGGCCGTGTAGCTGCTGAAGCTTTATATTGCGCCTATGAAAAAGGCAGATTTTGGGAAGTACATGACAAACTAATGACTAATGACGGATATAAATTAATTAACGAGCAAGTCTTAAATGATAAAAATAATATCCCAAAATTAGTTAGTTTTTTAGCTAATGAGATTGATAGTAATTTTTTGACCGAATGCTTGCAATCAGGAAAATACACTGATAAATTAGCAAGAGACGAACAACTATCACCAAATCTTGGCTTCCAAGGAACACCACACTTTTTAATCAATACCAAGATGTTCCAAGGAGCCTACAGCTTCAATGATATGAAACCAGAGATTGAAAAATATCTTTAAAAAGAAAATAAAATAATGGTGACCTCGACGGGATTCGAACCCGTGTTCTTAGCCTGAGAAGCTAATGTCCTAGACCACTAGACGACGAGGCCCCTCTTAAACTTTTTTTAAAAAATTGACTTTAAATATCAATTATAGTATTATTTTATCATTTCATCCCCAGTTTTAAAAAGTTTTTTGGGGATTAATTTTTATATGAAAACAACACAAATCACCAAAGAAGGCTTTGACAACCTAAAAAAAGAGCTTTCTGAACTTATTGAAATAAAAAGACCAAAAGCGGTTGAAAGATTAAGTAAAGCTAGATCGATGGGTGATTTATCTGAAAACAGTGAATACTCAGCAGCAAAAGAAGAACTAGCTTTTATTGAAGGAAGAATCCAAGAAATTGAAGACATATTAAAAGTTGCCCAAGTAGTTGAAAATAAAAATCAAAATCAAAAAGTTGCTGTCGGCTCAACTGTCGTTGTTGAAAATAACTCTCAAAAAATTACCTTTCAAATTGTTGGTGATTTTGAAGCTGATCCTTTAAATAAAAAACTTTCCTGCACCTCACCCATTGGTCAAGCTTTAATTGGTAAAAAAACTGGCGATATTGTCGAGGTTGATGTTCCTGCTGGAAAAATCACCTACAAAATATTAGAAATCAAATAATTTCTATGATCTGGGCTGATCGTGAGGCTAAAAAACTAAAACAACGAAACTTACCTTTTGAATGGGTTGACGATATGAAGACTCCCTCAGGCAGAATCCATGTTGGCTCTCTTAGAGGAGTAATAATTCACGATATGATCTATAAAGCTTTAAAAGAAATTGGTGTAAACGCTTATTTTTCCTATGTTTTCAATGATATGGATCCAATGGACGGCCTGCCAACTTATCTTGAAAAAGAAAAATGGGAAAAATATATGGGTTATCCTTTGTATAAAATCCCCTCGCCTCAACCTGGTTTTAGATCATATGCCGATTATTTTGCTCAAGAGTTTATAGAGGTTTTTCAATCATTAAACTGCCATCCGCAAATCATCTGGTCAAGCGAGCTTTATCGCTCAGGAAAAATGAATGAAATCATTAAAACGTTTTTAGATAATGCTGATAAAGTCAGAGAAATATATAAAAAAGTCGCTAAAGCTGAAAAATCTTCAAATTGGTATCCTTATAGCCCTGTCTGTCAAAAATGCGGAAAGATCGGCACAACAAATGTCTACAAATGGGATGGAAAATATGTTTATTATCGATGCGAGTATCATCTGGTTGATTGGGCTAACGGCTGTGGTTATGAAGGAAAAGTTGAGCCAGTTGGTGAAAACGGCAAGCTTCCTTGGAAACTAGATTGGCCGGGCCATTGGAAAGCCATTGGAATTACTGTTGAATCCTCAGGAAAAGACCATATGTCCTCTGGCGGATCATACGATGTCGCCTCACATTTGGCAAAAGAAATTTTAGATTATAATCCTCCTGATGCTCTTGGTGGCTATGAGTGGTTTACAGTTGGCGGAAGAAAAATGTCCTCATCAAAAGGCGTTGGTTCATCAGCAAAAGAGGTCTCTGAGATTCTTCCGGCTGATGTTTTTAGATTTTTGATTGTCAGAGTTCCTATTAAGACTCATCTTGATTTTAATCCTTATGGCGAAACCATCCCTCGTCTTTTTGATGAGTATGACCGCTGTTTAAACGCTTATTTTTTAAAATTAGAAAAAAATCTCCCTCAAGGAAAACAAGGGGAGGTCACCCTTGATTTTGCCCGAATAATTGAGTTTTCAGAGGTCAATCCTTTGCCTAAAAAAAGGCTTTTTTTGCCTCGATTTAAAACCATTGTCAATTTATTAAAATCCAAAAAAAATGATGAAGAAATAATTTTGTTTTTTGAAAACCAAAAAAAAGAAAAATTAGCTGATGAAGAAAAAAATCTTCTTAAAGAAAGAATAAAATATGCCAAAATCTATATTGAAAAATATGAACAAAAACAAGATGAAAAACCAGTTGATAAAAATATTCAATTAACTGAAAATCAAAAATTATTTTTAAAAAAATTAGCGGAAAATCTCTCTCAATTAAAAGATAAAAAAGAATTGATTAATATTTTTAGTCAAACTGCCAAAGAAGTATTTATCTCTTTAAAAGAAGGCTTTCAAGCTTTTTATATCGTTTTGACCGGAAAACCCTACGGTCCAAGAATCACTGATCTGATAAAAAAAGAAAATGTAAAGGAAATAATAAAAAGAATAAATTAGATCTTTCAAAATATTTTTTTTAAAAATTTTATAAACAAGGCACAAGATTGTTTAATCTTTGAGGAATTAATCCTAAAGATAACATAATTAAAGTTTCTCTGTTTGAAGAATCATTAGCTAAAGTTAAAGTAAAACTATCTTTAGAATGAGGTGGAACTATTCTATCACTTCTTCCTTCTCCAAAATTATGAATTATAATATTAATTTTTTCATCAAGTTCAACAAGATCAAGTAATCCCCCAAAAATATCAATTGAAGAAAAACCGCCAGCATAATGACCATTATCATCAATTCTTTGCTTAAGACTTCCTAAACATAAATTCGGATCTAAAACTCCTAAATCAACCTCAATCATATAAGTTGAATATTCAATTTTTTTCCCAGTAATATCACTTTTAATTCTTGTTATTCCAGAAACACTTTTTAATCTTGCACCACCAAATGAAGCTTCATATAAAAATCTTAACAACGCTTCTTCAGCAAACTTATCTTTTGGTTTTTGTAATACAAAACTTCCAATGCCTGGCAATTCTACTACCCATGTAGAATCAATTGCTACTATTCCTGATGGAGGTGCTTCATTTTTTTCTTTACATATTTTTTTAATTTTCTCCCAAGAAGCCATCGCTTTATCAATTGAAAGCTCAACTGGAAATGGCGGAGAATTTTGATTATTTCCTCTTCTATAAGGTAAAACTACTGTTGATTTTAAGCCTGATTCATCAAGGGCTTTTTGCTGAGTCCTTTCTTCAGCATCATGATTAATATCCCAAACTGACAATCCTGCTAATTGAGCTAACTCTGCTCTTAAATTTGACGTTGTTATTAAATAAGGCAAAGCATTGTCATAACCTCTTTTATAAGGATTAAAAGAAAAAGGCAAAATTTCTAATTGATTTTTAAAACTGCCTCTTAAAATCTCACTCATAATTAAAAAAAACCCTCCGAATCGGAGAGCGTGCTTTAATTTAAAATTTTTTAATTTTTAATCTAATAAACATTTTATCTTTTAAAAAAATCCGTCTTTTTTTAAGACGGAGTGAATTTTTATTTTTAACTATCTATAATATAGATATTTTCAATAAAATCAATATATATTTTTTATATCAAAAAATATTAAAATGATAAAAAAAATCCTCATTGCCACCACTAATCCAGCAAAATTAGAAGAAATAAAATCAGCTTTAAAAGAACTAAAAAAACAAAAAATTACTCTTCTTAGCTTAAACGACGTTAGAGTAGGGGAAAAACCTAAAGAAAACGGAAAAACCTTTAAAGAAAACTCAATAATAAAAGCAAAATTTTATGGTTTATTAACTAATTTACCAACAATTGCCGATGATGGCGGGCTTATCATCCCCTATTTAAACAATGAACCTGGTGTTAAATCAAGACGTTGGCTTGGCTATGAAGCAGAAGATAAAGAACTGATAGACTATACTCTTTTAAAACTTAAAGGAGTAAAAAAACCTTATCGTTTAGCTTATCTGGAAACCTGCGTCACCTTTTTTCACCCCCGAGGTGAAATTGATTCCTGTTTTCGCGGGGATAACATTTTAATTTGCGAACAAGAAAAAATCAAAGGCTATATCGCTGAAAAAGAAAGCAAAAGACCCACTAACGGTTATCCTTTTCGTGCCTTGTTTATTGTTGAAAAATACAATAAATATTATGATGAACTGACTGAAGAAGAACATAAGAAAATCAATCATCGATATAAAGCTATAAAAAAGCTTTTAAATAAAATAAAACCCCTAATATATTTTAAGTAGAACTTGAAACCCCGAAGGAGTCCTGTTGGGACAACTTTAAAGTATAACGTAGAACGTGTAACGTATAACGTGGAGCCTAGAAAGAAGCCCCTTTGGAAGTTAGAATAGATTAGTATTAAGTAGTAAGTATTTAGTATTAAGAATTAAGAATAATTAATTTAATTAACCTAATTATTCTAATTAACCTAATTTATAAATAAATAATAAATAAATTAATAAACAAATTTTTAATCAATAATAAATATTTAAATTTTTAATATATTAAAAATTAATTTATTAAAAATTGATTAAAAATTTATTATTTAATATTTGTTATTATTAAATGGCTTGCCCACCAACAATGTGAAGCTTTAGACGGGACTTGCCCGCCATAATGGACGAAGTCCTTTAGGCGGGCGATTTAACCGAAAAACCGCAATAAATAATAATCAACAACTAATTAACTGAAATTTTTAAATTATGTTAAAATAATTATTATGTTGTCTTTAGATTATATTCGTCAAAACAGAAAAAAGGTTGAAGAAGCAGCCAAAAATAAAAACAGAAAAATTGACTTAGATAAGATCATCTTTCTTGATGATCAAAAACTTGATCTAATAAAAAAAATTCAATCTCTTCGCGAGCAAAGAAACAAACTTGCAAAAACCAAACCAACTGAAGAGACTATCAAAAAAGGCAAAGAAATAAAAAAAGAATTAGGAGAATTGGAAAACAAATTAAGAGATATTGAAAAACAACTTGAAGAACTTTTATCCTATGTCCCTAATATCCCTCTTGATGAAGTCCCTGTTGGTAAAGACTCAACAGGAAATGTCGTTGTTAAAAAATGGGGCAAACCAAAAGAGTTTGATTTTCTTCCAAAATCTCATATTGAAATAGGTAAATCCTTAGATCTGATTGATTTAGAAAGAGGGGCAAAGGTTTCTGGTTTTCGCGGTTATTTTTTAAAAAATGAACTTGCCCAACTCCATCTGGCAATTCTTTTTTATGTCTTTCAAAAATTAGTAAAAAAAGGCTATACTCCTCTTATTGCTCCCTCAATTGTTAAAGGTTTTACTCTTTTTGGCTCCGGCCAGTTTCCTTGGGGAAAAGAAGAAGTCTATACTCTTAATGATGAAGATGCTTATCTTGCTGGTACTGCTGAAGTCCCTGTCACTGCTTATTTTGCAAACGAAATTCTTAATGAAAAAGATCTTCCTAAGCGTTTTGTTGCCTTTTCACCTTGTTTTCGACGAGAAGCTGGATCTTATGGAAAAGATACTAAAGGTCTGTATCGACTTCATGAATTCTGGAAAGTAGAACAGGTAATCATTGCAAAAAATGATCTAGAGGAAGCAAAAAAACTCCATGAAGAACTTCAAGAAAACACCGAAGAAATTCTTGAAGATTTAGAAATTCCTTATCAAAGAGTTCTGATGTGCACCGGCGATATGGGTGAACCACAGATAAAAAAATATGATACTGAGATCTGGATGCCTTACCGGGGAGGTTATGGAGAGATTGCTTCAAACTCCATTATGGGTGATTTTCAAACAAGAAGACTAAAAATAAAATATCGAAAAAAAGACGGCAAAACTGATTATTGTTTTTCTTTAAATGATACGGCCATTCCCTCACCTCGGATTTTAATTGCCATTTTAGAAAATTATCAGCAAAAAGACGGTAGTGTTTTGGTACCAAAAGTTCTTCAATCTTTAGTTGGTTTTGAAAAAATCCTTCCTAAAACTAATTTGAAATAGGTGAAGGAGTAACAAATATTGATGAAGAACAACTGACGCTATTTTCCGTCCCTTTGATAAAGTATTCAATCTTACCAAAATAACATCTTTTTTCAACAATATTTTCTGGTTTTTTATACCAGCTGTTTCCTTGTTGATATTTTTTTAACAAAAAACTCATCACCCGATTCCAAATAGGAGCGGCACCAGTAATCCCTGATGTTAGATAGGGATTCATCGGTGAATTGTCATTGTTTCCAACCCAGACAGCCACTAAAAAATTTGGTGTA
>JBBILA010000005.1:0-28683 GCA_037445105.1 Candidatus Microgenomates bacterium | reverse complement strand
TTTTGAGATTTCCGAAATTGTCTCTAAAATTCCAACAAAAAAATTAATCGGATTTGAAAAATTAATAAATTTTTTGATATAGTTTTTAAAACCTAGATATTTAATCCCACTTATTTGAATAATAATCACAGAAATTAGTGCTAAAACTAGCGTCGTATTTAAATCAGCATTATTACCTCTGAAAATTGGAAAGTATTCGCTATGACCATTTTCATTAACCTTTAAAAGGATACTACCAACCCCAGGTAAAAGTCCAAACCAGTTATTCAAAAGAATAAAAAAGAAAAATGAACCAATCAAAGGAAAAAAAGTATCAACCTTATCTTTTAATACTGACTTAAAAAAATTATAAACTGCTTTAAAAATAAAGTTTAATAGATAATAAATTGTTGATTTTTTCTTTTTTTGAGACTGTTTGTAATAGTTTAATGACAAAAAAAAGAAAAAAACTAAAACAACACTGCTTAAAAGTAAAGAGTTAGGAAGATGAAAGTTGTAAAGGTTAATGATCGGCTCAGCCTTGATGCTGATTTTTGACATCTCAGTTAAAATCTTAATAAAAGGTTCTTCTTTACTAACTGTTATCTCTGTCATCTTTTTTTATATCTTTAAAAATTTTTATAAAATTAAAAATTAAACCTACCAAACCTATTGAAAAACCCATTATAAAAAAAATTTTATTTTTGTTCAAGAGGTTTTCTAAAAATAACCCTAGAAACACACCAATTAAAAGTGGTGTAATAAAATAATAACCAATTGAGGCATATTTTGCAAGAGTAAAAAATGAGTTTTTTTGAGATTTTTTTTGATTTTTTAAAAAAATCTTCTCTTTTTTTTCTTTGATAAGATCTAAATTTTTATCAAAAGTATAAAAAGACATAAAATCGTCTAACACCAAACTTCTAACGTTCTAATACCTTTAAAATAAAACATCATCTAAAAATCAATTAACTAATATCTAGTTAAACGTACTTCTGAAATTTCCGAGCAATCAAAAATCTCCGTTTCTTGTCATTCCCGTGTTCTTGTCATTCCCGTGTAAACGGGAATCCTTGTTCCCGTGTAAACGGGAATCTAAAAACCATATGAGATTCCTACTTTCGCGGGGATGACAAAATAGGTGACTTAAACAGAGATGACAAAAAAGTTAATGTCATTCCCGCGCAGGCGAGAATCAAATAAAACATTAAAATTATCAACCTTTTAAACAGAAACAAATAATTTAACTAACTTTAATAATAAAATAAAAATAATTTTGAATTTTTAATTTTGAATTTTTAATTTTGAATTTTTAATTTTGAATTTTTAATTTTGAATTTTTAATTTTTCAAGATCCACTCCAGTCTCTAAAATTATTGACAATCTTCCTTCTTTACTATTGACTCTTCCTTTAAGCATCACAATCCTATTGATAACAAAAACATCTTTAAACTTTGGATAAAGTTTTGGAAAAATCACCACTTCAATACTGCCACTTTCATCAAAAACCTGAACAATTGCCATCTCATGATTATCTTTTTTTGTTTTTAAAACTTTTTTTCCACTGACAATGCCAGCAATGATAACGTTTTTATTATCATCAGTTGAAGTAATATCTCCGATTTTTTTAGTTATTTTTTTATCAATTATTGATTTGAATTTGCTTAAAGGATTTTTATTGATCAAAAAGCCAATTACCTCTCTTTCCATTGAAAAAATCTCTTCTTCAGAAAACTCTTCTATTTCTTGAAACTTATCCTTTTTTATTCTTTCTTTTTTTTTCTGATCATAAAAAAGCCCAAACTGGCCTTTATCCTCCTTTTCTTTTTTTGATTGAATCTCGACAACAATTTTTGGATAATGATAAAGAAGAGTTGCCCGATTTCCAAATTTTGAAAAAGCTCCTGCCTTAATTAAACTCTCAACAGTTTTTTTGTTAACTTTTCTTAAATCAACTCTTGACAAAAAATCAGTAAAACTTAAAAACTCTCCATCTTTTTTTCTTGCTTCAAGAATAGAATCAATAGCTGCCTGACCAACATTTTTTATCGCTGAAAGCCCAAATCTTATTGATGATCCTTCTATCTTAAAATTAAAATCTGACTTATTAATATCAGGCGGAAGAACTTCTATCCCCATCCGTCGACACTCTTCTATCGCTCTTGCCATCTTTATCTCTCTTTGAGGTCCAGCAACTCCTTTAAGCTCAGCTGACAAAAGAGCGGTCATAAATTCAACAGGAAAATTAGCCTTAATATAAGCTGTCCAATAAGCAATCAAAGCATATGAAGCTGAATGAGGTTTGTTAAATCCATAAGAAGCAAATTTCTCCATAAAATTCCAAAGATTCTCAACCATCGTTTTCTTATAACCTCTTTTCAGACAACCTTTTAAAAACTTTTCTTTTTCTTTTTTCATCAGTTCTTTTTTCTTTTTACCCATCGCCATTCGAAGATTGTCAGCCTCACTCATCGTATAACCTGCTAATTTATGAGCGATCTCCATCACTTGTTCTTGATAAACTAAAACTCCATAAGTCTCTTCTAAAATTGGTTTTAAATCAGGATGAAGATATTTAACTTTTTTTATATTTTGTTTCCCTTGAAGAAAAGCTGGAATCAGATCCATTGGTCCAGGTCGATACAAAGCAACCATTGCTGAAATATCAGAGATTTTATTTGGTTTTAAATCTTTAGCTAACTTTCTCATTCCTCCTGACTCAAGCTGGAAAACTCCAATAGTATGACCTTGAGAAATAAGCTGATAAGTTTTTTTATCATTCAAAGGCACATCATGAATATCAATCTTTTTTCCGGTATTTTTTTCTACATAACTTAAGGCTTCTTCAATAATAGTTAAATTTCTTAATCCTAAAAAATCAACCTTTAAAAGTCCAACTGCTTTTTGATTTGAGACAGCATTCAGATCAAGACAGTACATATCATACTGAGTGATGATCTTTCCTTCTTTTGAATCTCTTTGTAAAGGGACATATTCAGTTAGTGGTTTATCAGAGATGACCACTCCGGCGGCATGAACTGATGCATGACGAGGAAGACCTTCAAGTTTTTGAGCAATATCAAGAACTTTTTTGACATCAGCCTCTGTCTGGTAAGCAAATTTAAGTTGAGGAGATTCTTCTAATGCCTGAGCGATCGTCATCGGAAAACCTTGTTTCCCATAAGGGATCATCTTAGCGATTCTGTCGCCCTGACTATATGACATTCCTAAAGCCCGAGCGACATCTCTTACTGCCAGTCTTGCCTCCATTGTCCCAAAAGTGATGATCTGAGCCACTTTATCCTCACCATATTTTTTTGAGACATAAGCTAAAACCTCATCTCTTCTTGTATCAGCAAAATCAATATCAATATCAGGTGGAGTTGGTCTTTCCGGATTTAAAAATCTTTCAAAAGGAAGATTATAATCTAAAGGATTAATATCAGTAATTCTTAAAATATAAGCAACAAGACTACCAGCAACAGAACCTCTTCCCGGACCAACAGCAATTCCGTTATCTTTTGCCCAGTTAACAAAATCTTGAACAATCAAAAAATATGTTGCATAGCCTTTTTTAATAATAATTTCCAGTTCATAATCAATTCTTTTATCAACCAAAGTTTGACTATATCCTTTAACTCGAGATTTTTTTTCATTAACTAAATTGCGAAGATATTGATCAACCGGGATATCATTTGGAGTCTTATAAACTGGCAAAATCCATTTTCCAATTGGAATTTCAAGATTACATTTATCAGCGATTTTTAGACTATTTTCAATTGCTTCAGGCAAATCCAAAAACAATCCTTTCATCTCTGCTGGTGATTTAAAATAAAAATCAGGAACATCAATCATTGATAAAGGACGATTTTTTTCAAGAATTGACCGTTGAGTTTGAACACAAAGAAGAATTTCTTGAGCGTAAGCATCTTCCTCATTAAGATAATGAACATCATTAGTAGCTACTAGTGGTATCCCATATTTTTTTGATAGTTTAATTAATTCTTTATTGGTTTTTTCCAAATCAGGCATTTTTTGATGTCTTTGAATTTCAAGATAAAAATCATCTTTAAAAATCTCCAGATATCTTTCAACGATTTTTTCTGCTTTGTTTATCTGATTATCAGCTAAAAGAGAAAAAATTTCACTGTTTGGACAACCTGATAAAACAATAATTCCTTGATGATATTTTTCCAAAAGCTCAAAATCAATTCTTGGTTTGTAATAAAAACCCGTTAAGTGAGCTTCGGTAACCATTTTTATCAAATTTTTATATCCTTGATAATCTTTACAAAGCAATGTCAGATGAGTGGCATCTCTTTCACCATTTTCTTTATCAAATCTTGACCTTTTTGCTTTATAAGCCTCAACACCAATTATTGGTTTTATACCAGATTCAATCGCTTTGGTATAAAATTTAAATGAACCATACATCGCTCCATGATCAGTCAAAGCTAAAGCTTTCATCTGATAAGATTTTGCTTTTTCAATAAGACCATCTATCTGACACATTCCATCAAGAAGTGAATAACCGCTATGAACATGAAGGTGAACAAATGACATATTATTTAAATTTAATTTTAATTTTTTTTAACACCTGTTTTTTTGCTTTTTTTTCAAACCCATCATCAATTTTTTTTAGTTTAATCTTTTTTTTATACTTGATTTCTAAAGCTTTTTCAATCAAAAAATCAGTCAGTTCGGGATTTTTAGGAAGAATTGGCCCATGCATATAACTACCAATTGAGTTTTTATAGATCATTCCTTCAGTTTGATCTTTACCATTATTTCCTCCGCCAAAAATCACTTTTCCTAAAGGACTAACTTTTTTTCCCAAATAAGTTCTCCCATTATGATTTTCAAAACCAACAAGATATCTATTAGGAAAAAGCTTTGATTTGATAATTAAATCGCCAATCAGTCTTTTTGCTTGCGTTTTTGGACTTTCCGTATAAATATCAAAAATTTCCAAACCTGGCAAAATTTTACCATCGCTCGTTTTATAAAATCTTCCTAAAAATTGATAACCACCACAGATATAAAGACCAGGAATATCTTTTTCAATCATCTCTTTTAAAAATCTTCCTTTTTTACTGAAAAGATCTTTATTGACAATCTCCTGTTGAGTATCCTGAGCTCCTCCCATAAATAAAATATCAGCTTGAAGAATCAAATCAGAAGAATCTTTTAAGGAAACGGTAATAATTTTTAAATCAATCTTTCTTTTTTTTGCTCGATATAAAAACGCTAAAATATTACCTCTGTCTCCGTAAGTATTCATCAGATCCGGATAAAGCCAGACTAAATTTAAGCTTAAATTACTCATATTTTTTTCCGGTTAAAATTTTTCTTAAATCAATCATTGCTGAATAAGTCGGCAAAACAATAATTAAATCATCTTCTTTTGTCAGGAAAATAATCCTTTTTATTGCCTCAAAAAGATTCTCATAAACTTCTATCTTAGAAAAAAACTCATACTTTAATCTTACTGCCATATCAAAACCGCGATCACCAGCAACAACAAAAAAATCAGCTTTGTTTTTAATAATTGAAAAATCTATATCCCAAATCCACGAGACATCCCTACCATCAGGAATTCTATTATTAAGAATAACAAAAAACTTGCCTTTTTGCTTTTTTAACAAAAAATAAATTGTCTCTAAATTCTGATTAAAACCAGCTGGATTTTTTGCCAAAAAAAATAAAAATTTTCTTTTTTGATAAACGATCTTTTCTTGCCGACCAAATGAAGGAGAAAAATCTTTAATCAATTGATTAAATTTAAAAAACTCTAATGAAAAAATTTTTTCAAAAAAAAGATAAACTCCATTAATATTATAAACATTATATAAACCTAATAAAGGATAACTAATTTTTTCTTTATCAATCCGAAAAACTTTATCATTTCTAAAACCGCATTTTTGACAAGAAAATTTTCCTAGATGAGAATAACTGATTTTTTCATATTCTAAAACCTGAAAACATAAAGGACAAAAAATTGAATCAATATCATTTTTTAAAAAATTTTTTTTCATCAATTTTTGATCAATACCAAAAAAAAAGACTCTTGATAAATGTCTTCCAAAAGCATAAAGCTGAGGATCATCGCCGTTAATAAAAAAATTAGTTTTATTATTGATTGTTTTTAAAGCATAAAGCCATTTTTTAGCGATTGTATTCACCTCTCCATATCTATCAAGTTGATCACGAAAAAGATTTAAAATGATTAAACTTTCTGGAATAATCTCTTTAAGAATAACCGGCAAAAAAAACTCATCAGCCTCAAAAACCGCATAGTCATAATCAATTTTTCCATTAATAAAGCTATTTTTTATCAAAGCTGAAGCTACTCCATTTAAAAGATTAGCTCCTTCATTATTGGAAAAAACTTTATAATTTAATTTTTTCAGAATATGTTTTATCAGGCTGACTGTTGTTGTCTTGCCGTTAGTTCCAGCAACAATGATTATTTTTAAATGAGGATTTTTTTTGAGAACTTTTTTAACAAAATCTTTATCAAAAAAAAGTGCCAGATGACCTGGCCAAGTTGACCCACTTCCTAATTTTAATTTTTTTGAAAAAAACTCAACAACCTTACCCAAAATAATAAGAAGATTAATCATATTAGTTATATTAGATTAATCATATTAGTTATATTTTAACATTTTTTTTCAAGGTCCGACCTTGACCACTAAAAAATATTTGCCAATCTTAATCTAATCGACTCGGTTAAATTTATGATATTTTAGTTGACCAAAACAATATAAAAAATATTAGTTAACTCTCTAAATTATTAAAAATTTTTAGACTAAATTTATAAATGTAGTAAATAAAATTAAGTTATTTTTCTAAAGATTTCATATAATAAAGAAAAAACATATTATCAACAATTTTTAAATAATGTATAATTATTTTAATTAAAAGTTATTTAAAAACATATGTATATTTTTATTGGTTTAACAATAATTTTGGTTTTATATTTTATCTCTCAATATAATGCTTTTGTGATTTTAAAAACCAGAATCCAAGAGGCTTTATCAGGGATTGATATTCAGCTTAAAAGAAGAGCTGATTTGATCCCTAATCTTGTCGAGACTGTCAAAGGCTATGCAAAACACGAAAAAGCAGTTTTTACCGAAGTAACAAAAGCAAGAACCTCTCTTCTTAAAGCTGAAAGTTTACAAGAAAAAGCTAAAGCTAATGAGATGTTGACCTCAGCTTTAAAATCTCTTTTTGCCGTGGCTGAAGCTTATCCTCAACTTCAAGCAAGTGCCAACTTTCAAGAATTACAAAGACAGCTTGAAGACACTGAGGATAAAGTCGCTTATTCAAGACAGTTTTATAATGCTAATGTTTTAGAGTTTAATTCAAAAGTTCAGATTTTTCCCTCAAATATCATCGCTAATCTTTTTGGTTTTAAGCCATTTGAATTTTTTGAAGCAAATCCTGAAGAAAGAAAAAAGGTTGAAGTTAAATTTGAGTAAAAATGACTACACCTTATCACTTTATTTCTGCAAATAAAAATAAAACCTATCTTTTTTTAGCAATCTTTATCTTTTTATTTACTGGCTTTTTTTATCTTATAGGAAAATACTTTGATAATCCTGGCTATTATCTTTTTCTAGGTCTAACAATCTCTTTATCATCAACTTTCTTTAGTTATTTTTATTCAGATAAAGTCATTTTATGGACAACAGGCGCTCGAGAAGCAACAAAAAAAGAGTTTTTTCATTTTTATACTGTAGTTGAAAATCTTTGTCTTGCTGAAGGACTGCCAATGCCAAAATTATATGTTATTGATACGCCGGCAATGAATGCTTTTGCTACAGGCAGAGATCCAAAACATGCCGTTATCTGCGCAACAACCGGACTTTTAGAAAAACTTGACAGATCAGATATTGAAGGAGTAGTTGCTCATGAATTATCGCATATAAAAAACTATGATATTTTACTTTCCTCAATTGTTGCTGTTATTGTTGGTGCTTTATCAATTATCTCTGATGTTGTTTTAAGACATTTTTGGTGGAGAAAAAAAGATGATGAAGATAGGAATCAGTCAATGATTATGATTTTAATTTTTTTAATCGCTTTAATTATTACCCCTATTGTTGCTACTTTGATTCAGCTCGCCATATCAAGAAAAAGAGAATTTTTAGCTGATGCTTCAGGAGTTCTGATGACAAGAAATCCAAATGGATTAATCTCAGCTTTAGAAAAAATCTCTGCATTTTCAAAAGTTGAAACTGCTTCATTTTCAACTGCTCATCTTTTTATCGCTAATCCTTTAAAAGAAGAAAGAGGTATCTCCTGGTTAGTAAATCTTTTTTCTACTCACCCTCCTCTTGAAGAAAGAATCAAGGTATTAAGAAAGATGGAATAAAATTAATCGAATTAATGAAATTTGTGTTAGCAGATAAAATAAATTTTAATATCATTTATTTTAATAATTTTACTTCTTTTAGATAAAAGAAAAAAGTTGGAAGGAGATCAGAATGTTTTCTTTATCCTCGTTTTACAACGAGTGAGATCAGAATCATCTGATCTCCTTCCTTTTCTTTTGTGGAATATTAGCCTCCCATCGTTTCGATCCTATTTCTAGGATCGTCGACTGGGTAGACAAATACCCACACAGCTTCCCCTGACGGGGGTATGCCGAAAAACAGGCAGTATTGATAAGAGAAACAACTCGACCTCCTCTGAGTCATTCGGTAGACAAAACCGGCGGGATCAATCCCCACACCGAAATGGTACTCCGCCATCCAGTACCAACCTCCCTTTACGGTAATGGCGTAGAGGTCGTTCTCCTCGCTGCCTGGCAACAACGCATACACGATAGTCTTGTTGTGTCCCGGAATTACAACGAGCCTAAGATTTCCCGGTGAGTTGCTCAATATCATGGTAGTAGTTTCTGAGTGGAATCCGAAAGTCTGCTTTGCAGGCAGAGGAAGCTGTTGGTATGTCCCGAAGGCGGACGCAAGGGAAGCCCCAATCAGGACAACTATTAAGATTTTTCTAATAGTAGTCTTCATGTCTTTCCTCCTTCAATTGAAAAAAATTCTTACCCATTTTCCTGCTTTTTCCGGACAAAATCACGCGTTATAATCAATATTGATTTGTTTGAAGAATTCATAAGCGTGATTCTTTCCGGGCACGGATTAATCCCGCTTTGCGGGAAGGCTTCATCAGCCTGGCTTTTTTATTATACTGGGAGTCCAAAACCCAGTCCTCCTTTCATGGATCCACAATGGAGATAAAATTTAAGCCACAATCAAAAATCTTAATTGCTTGATTATTCATTTATCTTCATTGTGGATCCATGGATGCAAAACTTTCGTTTAGCATCACAAGAAAGGAGATTTAAGTTATATTGCCCCCCATTCATAAAAAATCTCTTATTTTTTTCTTTTCAAGCTTATGCGTAAAAGGCTTGATTTTTAAAGTGCCCTGAAGTAAAATTCGCTATGCTTTTTCACTTCAGAGTAAAATATCTGAAGTGATAAGCGAATCTTCTTCAGATATTTTTTTCCTCGCTAAAAAATTTTTTAAGCGAGGATTAGTTTTTAAAATTCCCTTCCTTTTAGGCGGGAAGCTAATACCCGCCAAAAGGACTAAACTTTCTTCAAATATATTATATTATTATAGGATATAAAATTAAAAAAATCAAGAGTGTTTTTTTTCTTTCAAAATCCTAGTCAGTCTAATTAATATTATTTTTAAACTAAAAATATATAAATTAAGTGACTAAATTGGAATTTTATATTTTTATCTTTATTAAATTCATTGTTTTTATAATATTTTTATTATTTGATAAATATTCAAAATCTTGATTAGTTAATTTTTAACAATAAAAGTTAATCTGTTTTGAGCGAAAACAGTTTAAAAAATCAATTGATGATATCTATATAATCTTATCAGATAAGATTCCAAATCTTTATCCTATGAAGATTTATCGTTTTTTAAAAGATATGGTTTGGAGTCTTTACCAGAGGAATTTGTTAAAGAAGGAAAAAAAATTAAAAAGTTTAAACTATAAAACAAAAGCTTAATATTCAAAAGAAACAAAAAATATTATGTTGAAATGTATTTATTAGTGAACATTATCAATATCAATTTAACCATTTAAAAATAATTAAATAACCAATAACAAATTAATAAATTTTTAATATATTAAAATAGTTTAAGAGTTAAATTATTTATTGGTTTTTAAAGTTGAAGTTATAAGCGTATAAAGATTTAGAAATTAGGTCAATTAGAATAATTAGGTCAATTAGGTTAATTATTCTTAATCCTTAATACTAAATACTTACTACTTAATACTTACTACTTTCTACTCTCTTGCGCGATCGACGGGTCTCGAACCCGCAGCCTCATCCGTGACAGGGATGCGCTCTAGCCAATTGAGCTACGACCGCATTTATAATCTAATTTTTATTAGATTAACAATAATTTATCTATTTTTAAAGTTCTGTTTTTTAACTTGTTATTTAACCCGCAGCCTTCCCGATGTAACATCGGGACGCTCTAGCCCATTGAGCTACGACCGCATTGGTAATCTACCTAATATAATTCTAACAATTCTCTTTTTATTTTTAAAGAGAAAATTATTCTTTTTGATAAATCACAGTTAAATTTTTTATCTCTTGATTTGAAGCGATATCAATTGCCTCAATCTTGATTTTATTTTCTCCCTCTTTTAACTTTATTGAAGTTTGAAAATTACCATTAGCATCAACAACAATTGGCAAATCATTTATTCTGACAAAAACTTCTTTATCAGTTGATCCTTTAATTAATATTTCATCAGTAGAAACTATACTGTGATCTTGAGGCGTCTCAATTTCAAGTTTTGGTTTGGTACTTTTATAAAAAACATTATAAATAGAGGTTTTTTTAGAGTGTTTTTTATCTTTTGTTTCTCCTATCAGATAAACTTTATTATCACCTTCTTTAAGACCGCTAATCTCTTTTAAAAAATTATCATTACCAAAAATCTCTAGTTCATCAATTTTTTTGTCATTAATATAAAAGAATATTCTATCGTAGTTAACAACCGAACCCTCAATAATAATTGAGGCTTCGTTTGTGGCTGTTGGAATATTGTTTACCTCCAAAGATCCATAAAAATCATCTTCGGTTTTTTGATTTAAATTTTGATTATTTTTCTTTTCAAAAAAATTAGCCACCAAAACTGAAGAGTTTAAAATAATTTTTATCCCAAGAGTGAAGATAAAAATTAAAGTCAAAATTGTTAAAATCAAAAATATCTTAATTGTTTTTGAAAAATCCCTCATATTTTGAGCTGAGACCGGGACTTGAACCCGGAACCGACGGTTTACGATACCGTTGCTCTACCAATTGAGCTATCTCAGCGATCTTTGAGCGGGCGAAGGGAATTGAACCCTCTGTCTTCTCCTTGGGAAGGAGACGTTTTGCCGATAAACTACGCCCGCTGTCTCCCCGCCATGGGCGGGGCGTTTTGCCGATAAACTACGCCCGCAAAAAACTATAAAATATTATATATCCAAATCCAATAAACTACAATTCAAGGATAAATCTTTTTAATTTTTTTATCTTTATTTTAAAGGAGGAATATTAAGAATCATACCAACTTCTATTAAATCAGGAGAAGCTAAATTATTAGCTTGAAGGATCCTTGGCCAAGCATAAAGATCACCATAAACTTTCAAAGCAATTATCGATAAAGAATCACCTGGCTGAACTACGTATTTTCCTTCAGTATAAACCGTTTTATAAGTCGATAAAGATGAAGTCTCCCCTACTGTTGGCTGTCTTTTTTTGATATTTAAAGGAATTCTTAATTTTTGTCCTTTTTCAATTGGAGAGGCTGGATCAAGTTTGTTATATACTGAGATATCATAAGCATTAAATCCTGAACCATAAAATTTTTCGGCAATATGCCACAAGTCATCACCTTCTTGAACAATATAAATTTTTTCTTGAGATTTTTTAGGAGTTGGTGTTGGAGTGATTTTTTTTGATAAAAATGAAAAAGATATTGTTTTTATATTAAAAGATATATTTTTGAAAAATTTTTGATACAAAAAAAAGGATATTGCTAAAGAAAAAATTAATCCAACAAACAAACTAAAATATTTTTCTTTAACTAAATTTAAAAAAAGATGATAATAGTTTTTTTCTTTAAAATATTTTTTCTTTCTTCCCATATTTTTCAGAAAGAATTATACAATAACAAGGCGCTAATTTCATTAGTAAATAAAGTTATTTTGAAAAAGAAACAAACCAAGCGCCAAGAAGAGATAAAATACTAATAAAAATAAAACTTAAACTTATTTTTTCTTTTAAAAGAAAAAAAGCCCAAAAAATAGTAAATACCGGTTGAAGATACAAAACCATTGAAGCAATAAGTGGTGAACCAAATTTTATTGCATATTGAGTTAAAAGATAATAAACAAAAGAACCAAAAAATGACACATAAAATAAAGAAAAAAATGATTGAAAAGAAAAAGTATTAACAATATTTTTTAAAAAAAATAACTCTCCAAACATAAAGATAAAACTAATAAACATTGTTGTTAAGCTAAATATAGCGGTAATTTCAATTGGTGAAAATTTATTTTGAATTTTCTTTGAAAAAATTTGATAAAAACTATAGCTTATTGCTCCAATAAAAATTAATAAATTTCCTAAAAAACTTGCTTTAAAATTATTCAATTGAAAAATAACCGGAAAAACAACTATCAAAAAATTACCTATAAAACCCAAAAATATTCCTATAATTTTTTGTTTATTAATTTTCTCTTTCAAAAGAAAATAAGAAAAAATCGCCACTAATATTGGCACTGATAAATAAATCATTTGAGCAAATGAAGCAGCAGTTAATCTAACACCAAAAGAAAATAAAACGATATTCAAAGTTGATAAACCGCTAATTAAAATTATTTTTAAAAAATCTTTTTTTAAATAAGATTTAAGCTTATATAAAAATGGAAAAAAGAAAATAGATGTTAAAAAAAATCTTAAAAAAATATATGTAAAAGGTGAAATTTCTTTTAAGCCTATTTTTACATAAACAGGCAAAGCTCCACCAAAAAAAGAGGCTAACAAAATCATTAAGAAAGCTTTTTTATTGTTTTTTATTTTTTTCATTTAATGAAAAATAATATCATAAAAAATATGATAAAAGGATGAAGTATTATATTATCAGCCAAAGATAAAAGGAAAAGATAAATTAAATAAATCTTTAAATCTTTTCTTTTTTGAAAAAGCTTAAAAATTAAAGCTAAAAAATTTATTAATCCCAAAATTCCTGTTGTTGTTAAAATGATTAAAAAACTACTTGAAAAAGAAAAATCAGCATGATTGGGAAATTGACTGTTTTTTTCTGATAATTGATATTTTTCTTTGACAAATTTTAATCGATTATATCCAAAACCAAAAATAGGTGATTTTCTAAAAATAAAAAAGGCTTTTTGATAATCTTTAATTCTTGATTGAATACTAAAAAATCTATCTAATCCAACCCCTTGACCAAAATTCTTTGGCGAAATAAAAAAAATTCCTAAAAAAATCATTAAAAAAAACAAGATTTTTTTCCAATTTCTTTTTGAAAAAAAATAGAAAGTTATCGTTATCAATAAAGCTAAATAACTCATTCTTGAAAAAGTTAATACTAAAAAAGTCAAAAATATCAAAGAAAAAAGATATTCATTTTTTAAAAAGAAAAACAAAAAGATTAATCCATAAATAGCTCCAGCAATTGAAGTATCAAAAAAAACCCCAAAAAGCCGTCTTAAATGAGGATCCCAACCTAAATAATATAAATTTCTTAAATCCGGATAGAAAAAAAACTGGATTATTGATGAAAAAATTGTCAAAAAAACAAAAATCAAAAAACTTTTTTGAAAATATCTTTTTTCCTGAGAATTTTTTTGAAAATAAAAATCTAAATAATAAAAAAATAAAAGATAAAAAATCACTCTTAAAAGGTACAAAAAACTAATTAAATTTTCCTGAAAATTAAAATTAAAAAAACTCAAAAAATAACTAAAAAATAAAAAAAAGATAAAAAAAGATAACAATTTATTCTGAAAAATTTTTTTTAAAGGCAGAAAATAATATTTAAAAAATAAAAATAACAAAATCAAAAAACCAAAAATCTCATAAAGATAGAAATTAATCATTTGATTTAAAAAAGAGATTCTTCCGATTTGTCCTAAAGAAAAAAGAAAAAACAGCAGATAAAATAAAATTCTCATTTTTTATTTTCAGCTAATTGAAAAAGTTTTGCTCTTACTAAAAAAGAATGAAAACTCATTAAAAATGAGTAAATAAACCCTTCTTCCTTATCTAAAAAACCAAATTTTAAAAAATAAGTGTAAATAAACTTCAAGAAAGGAAAAAATATTATCTCAAAAATATTGGTTCTTTTTCCTTCTTCATATAATTCTTTTGCTTTTAAATTTGAATAAAAATTTAGATGAGCAATAAACTCTTTGATTGTTTGGTGAGGATAATGATTAAGAAAACCTTTTAAAGTTTTGGTTTTTAATTTTTTGTCTTTTAAAAAAAATTTTTCATGAACTTTTCCCTGCCAGACTCCGGCATCTTTTCTCAGTAATCTTATAACGCCAATCTCTCTTTTTTCTTTTACCTCACCATATTTTAATTCTTTCCCTAAAAAAAAATCTCGTCTTTTAATATAAAAACCACCAAGATTATTCTTGTTAATAAATTCATCTTTTATACTTAAAATTTCTTTTTTTAGTTCTTTGGTTACTTCTTCATCAGCATCTAAAAAAAACACCCAGTCATTTTTTGATTTTTTTAAAGCAAAATTTCTTTGAGAAGCAAAATCATTATCTAATTTTTTTTGAAAGAATTTTATTTTTTTATTTTTTTTGATAATCTCTAAAGTCTGATCGGAAGAAAAATCATCAATAATTATTATCTCATCACAAAAATCCAAAGAATCAATTGCTCTTTTTATATTTTTTTCTTCATTTTTTGTCAAAATCACTCCCGTTATTTTCATTGAATAAATTATAACATGAAACACTTAACACCTACATAAACTTATAACTTAAAAAAAAATTAATTAATTATTCTAATTAATCTAATTTCTAAATAAATAATAAATAAATTAATAAACAAATTTTTAATCAATAACAAATATTTAAATTTTTAATATATTAAAAATTAATTTATTAAAAATTGATTAAAAATTTATTATTTATTATTAAAAATTTGTTATTGTTGTTTATTATTTGTTATAAGTGGTTATAATTTCATTTAATTAATCTTTCAATTTTTTCTACATACTTTTCCCAGCTAAACTTCTCTTTTATTTCGCTAATCATTTTTTCATCAGGTTTTTTGAGGATAGTTTTCATTAAGTCGATAAACTCTTTTTTATTATTAGCAACATTTACATATTTTTTCAATTCAGGAATAATCGCTGATCTCAGACCAATCACCGGACAACCAGAAACTAAAGCTTCTAAAACCGGAAAGTTAAAACTTTCATAATAAGAAGCAGTTAGCAAAGCTCTTGCTTGACTATAAAGTTTTTTTAATTTTTCTCTTGGGCAGTCCTTAGTAATAATTTTTAATTGATAATCTTGATAAGGAAAATCTTTTTTAAATTCTTGAAAAACTTGTTTGATAAAGTCAATATTTTTTATCTGATGATTCATACCAACAAAAAGAAAGTATTTTTTTTCTTTTCTTTTTATTTTTTTTATCATATCAAAAGGCACTCCAAAAAGAAAAACTTTTATTTTACTTTTAAGCTGTGGATAAATTTTTATTAATTCTTTTTTTACTTTTATTGAAGAAACGATTATATAAGCTGATTTTTTTACCATTTCTTTTAACTGATTATTCAATCTTTTCAAATCTTTTTGACAATAAAACTGGGGATAAAAATAATAAGATAATCCATGACAAAAACTAATTACTTTTCCTGAAATATAAAGAGGAATCGCTTGATTTAAGGCTAAAAAAACCTGTTTTTTTTCTTTTAACTCTTCAATTGAAAGCCTTATTTTTGACCAGAAAATTTTTGGTTTTAAATTTTCAAAAGTATAAACAAGATATTTATATCTACCATATTTTTTTAAAGCCTCAATAAAATTTAAAGAAAAAATATAATTTCCATACCAACTTCCCTTTTTCACTCCTAATCCTCCTCCATCAACTGACACTAAAAATTCTTCTTTTTTTTCTTTTTTAAGATAAAAACTTAAAATTAAAAAAAGGATTATCAGATTAATGATCTCGCCAATAACCGTAATCCAAGCAGAAGCCAAAAAACTATGTTTTGGAATAAAAAAGTAATTTGAAAAAAAATTAAAAACCAACTGAAATAAAAAAACAAAAACGATAATTTTTTCCTTTCCCAAAGCATATAGGCTATTAATAAAAACTGATGTTAAAAGAATCAAAGGTAAAGCAAAAATAATAATTTTTAAAACCAAAATTGACTGAGTATATTCATTTTTTATTAAATAACTAAAAATCAAGGGTGAAAAAAAATAAAAACCAAAAGCAACTCCAAAACCAATTAGTGATAAAAAAATTAAATCTTTTTTTATTTTTGCTAAAAATAAATCGAGTTTTTTTTCTTTGACAAAAGAAGAAAGTATTGACATTGATGAAAGATTGTATGAAACTACCAAAAACATTAAAGCGTCTAAAAATCGATATCCAGCCGAATAAATCCCCACCTCTTTTGGTCCTTTTAAAAGATTCAAAAGCAAAACATCAATTTTCGAATAAAAACCAGCTAATAAACTTAAAATTAAAAAAACAATTGATTTTTTGGCAATTTTTAAAAACGAAGATAAATCAAAACTAATTTTTAAAAAAGGAGTTTGTTTTTTTATCAAATAAAAATTCAAAATTGAATAAAAATTATAAAAAATAAAAGTCAAAATAAAGATATTAAAAATATTTTTTTTAATAAAAATTGAGGTGATAAAGCTTAAAACTAAAATCGTTTGAAAAATCAAAGAGATTAATGAAGGCAGATAAGATCTTTGTTTTATTGAAGAAAAAATTAAAAAACTACCATAAAGCATATTGGAAAAAATCACAAATGATGTCAAAAAGATTGGTAAAAGAAAATCTTTTTTATAGCCTAAAAAAAACATCGCTAAAAAACTGATAAAAAAAGTGACCAATGACAAAAAGGCTCTAAAAGAAAAAAGGATTGAGTAGGATTTTTTTTCTTCATTTTTAAGATTGATTAATCCGTAATTTGTTGTTCCAAAATCAAGGATTGGAGAAAAAAGACCAAGGTGAGTCCAAGCTAAAGTATAAATGGCGTACTCTTCCGGCTTAAAATTATTAATAAGAAATAAAAATAAAATAAAATGAAAAAATTTATTTAAAATTGAAGTCAGATTTAAAGCAAAAAAATTTAAATAAAACGGTCTTTTGATAATTTCTTCATAAAGAGTTTTTGGAATTCTTAAAAACTCTCTTATTCTTTGCTTAAAGTTAGCATATTTTAAAAAAAACTTCAGTCGATTTTTAAAAAGATAAAAATCTTTTTTTGAATTTTGAGTTTTTGAAACCTCAAAATGATCATAAATAAATGAAGAGTCAATACCAATCTTTAATCCTGCTTTTCTCGCTCGATAACAATAATCAACCTCTTCATAATACAAAAAATAACTTTCATCAAAAAAACCAATTTTTTCAATTACTTTTTTCTTAATTATCATTAAAGAACCAGAAACAAAATCAACCTCTTTAAATCTTGTCTCAGGTTTTTTACTGATTAAACCACCGCTCATCCGCCAAGGATCAATCTCGCCACCAAAATAGATTTTTCCTTCCTGTCTCATCGCCAATCCCCAAATATCAAAAAATCTTCTTCCATCAAAAATTTTTTTATTTAAAGATTTTAAGCTAATATCCGGATTGGCAACAAAAAATATCTCACAACCATCACTAATGGCTTTTTTTAGACCCTGATTAACCCCATACGCATAACCTTTATTATCAAAAGTATTGTCAATAAAATATAATTTATAATCTTTAATTTTTAAATCTTTAATTTCTTTTCTTAGTCTTTCAACCTCTTTTTTGGGAGTTTTGTATAAAATAAAAATAAAACCAATCTTCATCTTTTCTTTTGATAAAAAAATAATAATATATAAGTCAAAAATTCCATATAAGCAAAAGCTAAATCAAGGATCACTCTCAAAAATCCATCTTTGTATCCTTTATCTTTGATAAATCTCGCGTAAAACATATGAATAGGATAAAAAATTATTTTTTTTAAAGACGATCTTTCACCTGCTTTTAATTTTATTTTTGCAGTTTTTATCGCGTAATCAGTAAATTTTTTAAAAAGCTGACTTAATGATCGATAAGAATGATGAATAATTTTTCCTTTTAAACTGCTGATTTTTCCTTTTTTTAAAATAAATTTATTATGGATAATTGATGGTTTAATCTCAAGATATTTTTTTTTAAAAAATCTTAACATCTGATAATTTTCTCCTCCATATTTCAATCTTTTTCCTAAAAAATAATTCTCATAAGGAATTTGAAAACCATAAATTTTTTCTTTTTCTAAAAAATTAAAATCCAAATTTTTTATCTCTTTTTTTAATTGTTGAGAAATTATCTCATCGCTATCAATAATAAAAACCCAGTCAGTTTTTAAAAATTTTAAACCATAGTCTCTTTGTTTTCCAATATCGCCAAAAAATTTTTTTTGAATTAAAAAAATATTTTTTTTATTTTGGGAAATTTTTTTTACAATTTTAATTGTCTCATCAGTAGAAAAATCATCAACAATAACAACCTCATCAAACCACAAAATGGATTTTAAAGTTTTTTCAACTGTATCTTGATTATTTTTGGTAATAAGAATCACTCCCAATTTTTTCACTCTCTTATTATACCAACAACCTCCACTACTAAAAAATCTAAATCTGAAAAAATTATTTATTAATTGTTATTTTTTTATATAAAATAAATCCAAAGGAGCCACTAATAATAATGATTGTTAATATAATAAAAAATTTTTTATTATTTTTTTTATTTTCAGAAAGATTTTCATTTTTCTTTTTTTCTGTTTTTTCTCCTAAAACTGCTGGTTTTTGTTGATTTTTATCTTGAAGACTGTTTTTTTCTACTGAAGAAAACAAAACTTGAGTTGGGAGTAAAGTCGGTGAAGAAAATATCTGATTTTGATTTGAAGATATATTTGATATTTGAGAATTTGATGAAGAATTATTAGTTGTTGATGAATTTTGGTTATTAGTTGAAATTGGTGATGGTGTCAAAGTTAAGGTAGGAAAAATTGTTGGTGTTATAGTTGGTGTTATAGTTGGTGTTGTGGTTGGTGTAATAGTTGAAGTTGGATTCAAATTTGGGGTAATAGTTGGTGTTGGGGTTGGAAAAATCTCTGTTGCATAATCTTGATTGTAATTTATAAGATAACTATCAATCTGTTGAGGATCAATAGTTTTTATTTCTCCGTTTTTTATCTCCCAAACATCATTGTTTTCACTAATCTGACCAATTATCAATTGATAATTACCAACCTCAACTCCTTTAATTTTTAAATCATATTCTCCTGTTTGCGCATCATCAATAAACAAAATTCCTTCATCTTCTTCAAACACTTTATCTTGATAATTAACAGTCATTACCGCTGGCGAACGAATCATAAATATCAAAGACGAAGAAATTTTAGTTTTATCTCCTTCAATAATCTGACTATCTTGATAATTTAAACCTAAAACATCAAAGATTTTTTTAATCGCTTCTTTTTTATAAATAATTTCTCCATGATCAAGATATAAACTTTGAGAATCACTATCCTGACTAGCGCTTTTTTTCAAAACAAGATAATCGCCGGTTTCAAAATATTGATCAATAATTTTTCCTTGATTATTAAGGATAAATCCTGCTAACGTCTGATTATCTTTTTCACCATAAAAAGCCGTAAAAATATCAAAGATTTCCGGAAAATCTGGTTGATAAGTCTCAATCAGGGAGTTTTTTAAATCTAAAGTTTGATAATTTATTTCCTCGCCTGAATCGGTCTTCAAGAAATTAAAGGCTGGTAGTAAATCAAAAAGGACAGGAAATTTATTTCTGATTGTTTCTTTATCGCTTTCAAAACCGTTTTTATTTAAAATTAAAATAATTTTTTGTGCCAACCATAAAAAAGTATTTTCTCTTTCAATCTCTCCATATTGAAGAGGTTTATATGATTGGACAACTCCAAGATGAGGTGATCCAACAGTAATTAATTTTTCTAAATTATTATTCTTATATTTTTGCTGATATATCCGACCAACCAGTCCTCCTAAAGAATGACCAACTATCTGAAATTTTTTATTACCAATCCTTGAATCATCAATAAAATTTTTTAAATCATCAGCAATATTTGTTACTGGTTTTCGCCAATCATAAGGAAAAATAAAAAAATCTTGATTTTCCAAATAGCCAAGATTTTTCAAACTCTCTATTATTCCTTTATATTCTTTAACATAACTTCCTAATTTCCATTGATTGTAACTAACATTTTCATTATGAAGAATCGCTCTTTTATTCCAAGAAGCCATAAAGCCCGGAATAATAACAATCGGTTTTTTATAAATCAAGTCTTTTGCTAAGCTTAATCTCCATTGACCATCACCTAAACCAACATAGTAAAGATAAATCTCATTATCATTATCAACGACTGAAGGAAAAATCATATGAGAAGCATCATAACTTTTGGTTTTAGTTAAGATATAACCTAAATCCTCAAAAGTGCTTTGACAAGACAAAGGCAAAGAAGTTCTAGCTGCTTTTATTCCTGAGCTATTTGATTGATGGGAAAAAAGATAAAGAAAGCCATCTTTTTGAAAAACAAAAGGACCATCCCCTCCAGCAACCAAAGTATTTTCACATTTATAAAAATTTTCAAAATCTGAAGAATAAGCAAGCCTTACCTTAAATCCATCTTGTCCCCAAGCGCCATAAAAAAGATATAAAATATTTTCTTGTAAAAAAGGATATCCGGCAAAAACACCTTTTGTCTCTTTTAAATCTGAAGAATTGATATCAAGAACTAATTTTTGATTACCGCAATTAAATTGGTTATCACAATCTAAACTATAAATTCGGTAAATCTCATTTTGATCATAAGTAGTAAAATAAATCTTAATTTGATTATTTGGTAACTGAAAAAATCGAGGATTTGAAAGATCTTGACCATTATTATAAATCTCTTTTTCCATATAAAAGTTCACTCCATCAGCTGATTTAAAAAGAGCTAAAGAACGATAATTTATCTCAGGTTTTTTTACTGCAAAAACTCCTAGATACTGACCGTCTTTTTTAAAGATATGACTTTGAAGTTGAGATGAATAACCTTGTTGATAGAAAATATTTAAAGGATTATTTTCATATTTAACAAAGTTAAAAGCAAGAATTTTTCTTGGAAGAAGAAAAAAAATAATTACTAGAAAAATCAGATAGATTTTTTTCATCTTTTTAAAAAAACTTTATTGAAGAGTTTAAAAATATTTTTCTTTTTTGTCTATAGCGTATAAGCCACAAAAATAGGTTTTTGGAGCCTCTAAACAGTATTTTTTCTTTGAGATAACATAAGATAAATCAAGGTTAAGAAAAACCAAAAAATCCAACCCAATAATTTTATTGAAAAATCATTAACAAAAAGATTGCCTCTTGCTAAAAATGTCAGAATTAAAAAGATTGTAGTTGAAAAAATTAAATGCCAATAATATTTTGGTTTAACAATGGTTAAAAAAGGAACAAACCAACTAAGATATTGAATAGAAAAGTTTGTTGTAAAAACATAAAAAAATAATAAAAGAATAAAAATCTGATTTATGATATTTTTTTTATTGATTTTATAAGAGTAATAAAAAAATATTAAAAGAAAAAATAAAGTGGTTAATTTCTGCCAGCGAATCCTTGTCAAAGAAAAAAAACTTGTTATTCCCCATATCCCCCATAGTCCTTGATAACTAATGATTGTTTTTAAAATATCAATGATTTTCGCTTGGAAAAGCAGTTGATAGATAAAAATTGAAAAAAAAGGAAAAAATAAACTCAAAAAAATCAGTTTTTTATTTTTTAATTTTTTTAAAAAAAAGAAAATCAATATTGCTGGCCAGGTTTTTGTCATTATTGAAAAGGAATAAACTAATATAGCTAATTTTTCTTTATTTTTTAATATTAGATAAATTGCCAAAAGTAAAAAAAACAAAGGTATAGCATCAAATTGTCCGTGAAAAGAAAAGATAAGAATTGATATCGGATTTACAGCATATAAAAAAGCTTTTTGAAGATTTTTCTTTGATAAAAGATAAACAAGATAAATATTTACTAAATCAAAAATCATAATAATTATTTTTATTATTGCTAAAATGAGATATTTATTAAGTTTAAATATTGATCCTAAAAAATAACCTAACGCTTCAAAATAAAGAAAAAAAGGAAAATAAGGATGATGAAGATTAGCTATTTGCGGGTAAATATTGATTTTATTAAATATCATCTGACCGACTTTTAAATATGAAAGAAGATCATAATTTAAGATATTAAACGATAAAATAATTATTAAAAACCTCAAGAAAAACCCTAGAAAAATTATCTTTTTCATTGAGGTTAATATCTTAACAGTTTTTTTTTATTTTTTCAGTAGACTATAAACAACAAAATCGGTTGAATCAGTAATATCGTTTTGTTATCCCCGCTTTTTTTCTGTCATCCCCGCGAAAGCGGGGATCTCATATTGTTAAAGGATTCCCGATTGCTCGGGAATGACAAGGAAGCGAGATTCCTGACTGCTCGGGAACAAGGATTCCCGACTACTCGGGAATGACAGGAAAAAAAGATAGGGAATGACAAAAATACAGTTTAATCAGTTAAAATCAGTTAAAAATAATAAATAATAATAACCAATAATAAATAATAAATTTTTAATCAATTTTTAATAAATTAATTTTTAATATATTAAAAATTTATTTATTATTTATTTATAAATTAGGTTAATTTTTTCTACGTTTTATGTTTCATGTTTTATGTTTTATGTTTCAATTAGGTTAATTAGGTTAATTAGAATAATTAGGTCAATTAGGTTAATTATTTTTAATACTTTATACTTAATACTATCTACTTTCTATTAATAACTTGTGGACTCAAGAGGATTTGAACCTCTAACCTCTTCAATGTGAATGAAGCGCTCTGCCATTGAGCTATGAGTCCTTATTCTATTATATAAAAAAAACTCGCCTCCGCAACCTCCGCAACCTACGCGGTTGCGGACGGCTTGATATAATAATCTAAAAAACTGATTGATTATCAATTTTTTTTTCTTTAGAATTATTCTTTATGAAAGAAGCTTTAAAGGCTATTCTTGATTTTGTTATGGATATTTTGGAAACAGTGGTTTTTGTTGGCTCGATGTTTATTGTCATTTATCTTTTTATCATCACTCCCAATCAGGTTAAAGGAGCGTCAATGGAGCCTAATTTTCACACTGGTGATTATATTCTAACAAGCAGAATCACTTATAAATTTAGACCGATTGAAAGGGGTGATGTTGTTGTTTTAAAATCGCCAAAAAACCCGGATATTGAATATATAAAAAGAGTGATTGGCCTTCCTGGAGATAAAATTGTTATCAATGATATTGGCGATGTTTATCTTAATGATAAAATTTTTGTTGAAAACTATATCTCTGCCAAAACTAATGTCTGGGAAACTGGCTGTATTAAGGCGAATGAACCTTATGTGGTTCCGGCAGGATATGTCTTTGTTATGGGCGATAATCGGCCTCGTTCTTCTGATTCAAGAGAGTTTTGCGCAGTACCCATTGAGAGTTTAATCGGTAATGTCTTTTATCGCTATTTTCCTCCAAACAAAATCGGCACCATCTCAAACCCTCTCCCTAAAAGCGTAAGAAATTAAAAAAAGCCTTTTAGTCCTTAACTTTCGATGGGAAAAAATTATTAATAAAAAATCAAGAAGATAATTTAAATTCAAACTACTTCGACGTAGAGATTGCCGTGCTTTTTTGTAAATTTGACAGTTCCTTGTTTTAAAGCCATGATAGTAAAATCTCTCCCAAGAAGTGTCCCTTTTCCTGGGTGAACTTTTGTTCCTCTTTGGCGAATGATGATATTTCCCGGATTAACCTTTTCTCCTCCATAGACCTTCACTCCTAATCTTTTACTTATTGAATCACGATTACCTCTGACAGTTTTTTGTGCTTTTGTATGTGCCATAATTAGATTTTAACAATTTTTAAAGTCGTCAAATAAGGCCGAAAACCTCTTACTTTTCTATATCTTACTTTGGCTTTAAATTTAGCCACTCTTATTTTTTCTCCTTTTTGATGGCTGACAACCTCAGCTTGAACTTTTTTTTCAAGAGTTGGCTCACCCATCTCTAAAACCTTTCCATCATCAGAAAAAATCATCAAAGTTTCAAGATCAATCTTTTCTTTTTCTTTTGCTTCTAATCTATCAACAGTTATCAAATCATTTTCTTTAACCAAATACTGTTTTCCCCCAGTTTTAACAACAGCAAAATTTACCATAGAATTACATTATACAAAAAAATTTTTAAGGAAGCAATGAGAAACTTATCATCAAAGACATAATCGCTGATCCACCATAAGATATCAAAGGCAAAGCCACTCCAGCAACCGGCAAAACTCCAAGATTCATCCCAATATTAACAATCACTTGAAAAGAAAAATAAACCAAAACTCCAAGAGTATAAAAAAAATTATCTCTCTCGTTTTTATCATAAAAATAATGAATAACTTTTTTTGTCAAAAATAAAACAATCAAAAAATAAAAAAAAATGACAAAAAATCCACCAAAAAAACCAAACTGTTCAACAAGTGAAGCAAAAGCAAAATCAGTATTGCTTTCTGGAAGAAAAAAAAGCCTGGACTGAGTTCCTCGCCCTAATCCTTTGCCAAAAAATTGACCACTGCCAACAGTGATCACCGACTGGATCATATTATAAGATGTCCCTTGAGTATCAAAATGAGGATTAAAAAAACTCAAAAGCCGTTGTTTTTGATAATCTTTTAAAAAAAACCATGAAAAAGGAAGAAAAAAAGCTCCTAATAATCCAAAATATAAAGGATATCTCTTGGGAATATAAGAAAAATAAATCAAAACTCCATAGACTATTAAAAAAATCAAACTATTAGCCAAGTCAGGCTGTTTAAAAATGATAATAAAAGGAATAAAAAAATATATAAAGCTTTTTAAAAAAAGAGAAAAATTATTATAAAAAATCTCTTTTTTGCTAAAAATCTCACTTAAATAAAGAATAAAAAAAGGTTTTAAAAACTCGCTTGACTGAAAACGAAAAAAATAAAAATCAAGCCAGCGTTTTGATCCTCTTGCTTCAATACCGATAATAAAGGTGATAATCAAACTAAAAAGAAAAAAATGATAAAAAAAAGAATAATTAAGCTTAAAAAAATGTCTTCCTAATTTTTTTATTAAAAAATAAACTAAAAAAGCAAAAATCGTATAAAAAAATTGTTTGAAAAAAAGCTCTTGATTTAAACCAAAAAGATTAAAAAGACCAAATAATGACAAAAAAAAAGAAGGTATAAGTATCTCCATTTGATTTATTTTAACATCAGCTTTCTTTTAATAAACTCTTTATCTTTTAAAAACTTTTCTGGAATTTCATATTCAAAATAATCAGTAGGTTTAAGACCAGCTTCTTTTCTTTTTGATTGAACAAGCCTTAAAAACTCTCTTAATTCTCCCTCATATCTTAATTCTTCCTCACTAACAAAAACTTCTTTTTTCGGATATCTAACTTTTTTATTAACAACAAGATTTTTGATATTAAGCTCTTTTAAAACTATCTCCCAAAGCTCATCATCAATATCATCATATCTGCCTTCAACTTCTACTTCAAGTTTTAAAAGCGGCATTCTCACTTTTTTATTCATTGACTTTCTTAAAGCGTGACCAGCTTCAACAACTTTTCTGATTCTTGTCATTTTTTCTTCAAGTTCTTGATTAATCATTTTTTTATCAATCTCTGGCCAAAACTCAAGATGAACAGATTCTCCATCAGTCAAATTAGTATAAATTTCCTCGCTAATAAAAGGTAAAAATGGGGAAAGAACAATTGAGAGATTAACCAAAATATAATATAAAGTTGAGTAAAAACTTTCTTTATCTTTTTGATCATCGCTATTTACCCAGACTCTATCTCGACTTCTTCTGATATACCAAGTTGACAAGTCAGAAACAAATTTTTCTATCTCTAAAACTGCATCTTTCGCATTAAAATCTTTTAAACTTTTTTCAACAAATAAAACCGTTGATGCAAATCGACTCAAAATCCATTTATCTAAAATATTTAATTTTGAATTTTGAATTTTGAATTTTGAATTTTTATTTGGAGGATTAAATTTATCTAAAGTTGCATAATCAACAAAAAACTTATAAACATTCCAAAGAATAAGATAAAACTGTCTTCTTACCTCATCGGCTTTTTTATAACCAAAAAGCATATTATCCGCTGGATTTTGTCTTGCATACATCCACCTCATCACATCAACACCGATTTTATCTGCTCCTTCATTAAACTCAATTGCATTTCCCCAGCTTTTATGCATTGGTCGACCATCTTCACCAAGAAGCGTCCCATAACCCAAAACTCTTTTGAAAGGAGGTTCATTCTCCATCACTGTTGATTGAGCTATCAAAGCATAAAACCAGTTTTTAAACTGACCGGGAAAAGACTCGGTGATAAAATCAGCCGGAAACCATTCTCGCCATTTTTTTCTGTCTTTGTTGTAAAGAGGCTCACCTTGATTATCTTCAGTGATTGTTGAATAAGGAACAATCCCTGCATCCAGCCAAGGATTACCAACATCATCAATTCTTGAAACTAAACTTCCACATTTTTGACATTTTATCTTAACTTCATCGATAAAAGGTTTATGAGGCGAATGACCCTCAAATTTTTCCCATCCTTCAACAGCTTTCTCTTTAAGCTCGTCTTTTGAACCAATAACCTCAAAATAACCGCAATTTTTACATTCATAAATCGGCAAAGACAAACCCCAATAACGATTCTTTTTTGAAATAAGCCAATCATGCATGTTTTTAAGCCAATCAAGCTCTCTCTCAAGACCAAAATCCGGCATCCACTTTATCTTTTTTGCCACTTCAATCATTCTTTCTCTTAAGGTCAAATTTTGACTTTTGACTTTTGAATTTTGAATTTGTGACGGTTTATCCATTGCGATGTACCATTCATCAGCTACCTTCCAGACAAGTTCTGTCTTACATCGCCAACAAGCTGGATAACGGTGCTGATATTTTTCTATATAAAAAGCCCAGGGAAGATGATTCTGATTTTTGTTTTCTTTTAAAAACTTAAGAATAATTTCTGGATGTTTTTTAGCATTTTTTCCTGATAAAAATCCTAAACCTTCAAGATAATCAGCATTATCAGCAATAACTGGAATCATTGGTAATCCAATCTTTTTTCCCATTTTAAAATCTTCAGTTCCTGCTGAAACTGCCGTATGGACCATTCCTGTACCTTCGGTAGTAGTAATTGGAAGAATCTTTTCATCAGTAGCAAAAACGATATGAAATTTATCGCTTTCTGAAGCTACTTTTTTTACAGCTGGCAAATCATCAAAAGGACCAGAATAATGAAGACCTATTAATTCTTTTCCTTTAACCGTTTTTAAAACTTGATATTTTTTTTCTTTAAAAACTTCACTAACTCTTTCTTTAACCAACCAATATTTACCACCATCAAATTCAACTAAAGAATAATCAAAATCCTCATCAACAGCAACTGCGATATTAGCTGGGATCGTCCAGGGAGTAGTTGTCCAAACAAGAAGATTTTCTCCTTTTCTTTCTTTTATTGGTAAAACAAAATAGACAGCATCATGGACAACCTCTTTATAATCTTCAGTTAACATCTCATGCTGAGAGATCGCTGTCTCACATCTGGGACACCAGGGAACTGACTCCCTTCCTTTGTAAATCCAGCCGTTTTCAAAACACTTTTTCAAAAACTGCCAAATCATATAATTATTTTCATCGCTCATTGTAAAATAAGAATGCTCCCAGTCAGCAAAATAACCTAGTCTTTTTGATTGTTCGGTTTGGATTTTGGAAAAACGGATAACTCTATCTTTGCAAAGCTGAACAAATTTAGCAATTGAAGCTTTCTTATCACCAGGAATTAAATTTTCAATATCTTTTTTAGTTTTAAGACCTAATTCTTTTTCTACCTCAACCTCAACCCAAAGACCTTGACAGTCAAAACCATTTTGAAATCGCTGACGATATCCTAAAAGATTGAAAAATTTAGGCCAAAGATCTTTATAAGTCCTTCCCCAGGCATGATGAACACCCATCGGATTATTGGCGGTGATTGGACCATCAAGAAAAGAAAAAGTTTTTTTGCTTTTTTTATTTTTCTTGAGATATTTTTCAACAATACCATCTTTATACCAGTGTTCAAGCCACTTTTTCTCCATTTTGGGAAAATCTTCGTTGGTATTTACTGGTTTAAACATAATAAAAAAATTATAACTAATTTTTTACAAATAACAACTGAAAACATTAAACCCCGAAGGAGTCCTGTTGGGACAACTTTAAAGTATAACGTAGAATGTGTAACGTGTAACGTATAACGTGGAACCTCGAAAGAAGCTCCTTT
>JBBILA010000004.1:0-31591 GCA_037445105.1 Candidatus Microgenomates bacterium | reverse complement strand
AAAACAGGTTGAGATTTTGCCAATTTCTGAAAAATATAATGACCATGCTAAAAAAATTGATAATCTTTTAAAAGAAAATGGCCTTAGATCAATGGTTAATTCTGAAAACGAAACGCTAGGTAAGAAAATTAGAAATGCTACCTTGAAAAAAATTCCTTATCTTATTATAATAGGAGAAAAAGAGGTAGAAAAAAATAAAATTGCTGTAAGAACAAGAAAAGGAGAAGATTTAGGACAATTAGAAATTAATCAATTTTTAACAAAAATTAAATCTGAAATTGAGAACTTTTCATAAATCAAAACAACAGAAAAAATTTTATCCAATAAATTTTAGTATTCAAGCGAACAATCTTCGTGTAATAAATGAAAAAGGAGAACAAATAGGTATTCTTTCAAAGCAAGATGCTTTAAAAAAAGCTCAAGAAAAAGGTGTTGATTTAGTTTTAATTGCTCCAAAAGCCAATCCGCCAGTAGCAAAAATCATTGATTTTAAAAAATTTTTATATCAAGAAGAAAAAAAAGCTAAAGAAGGAAAAAAGGGAGTAAAGAAAAGTATTACTAAAGATATCAATCTGGGTCTTTTTATCGCCTCTGCTGATTTAGAAAGATTTAAAAATAAAGCTCAAGAGTTTTTAAGCGAAGGACACCAGGTAAGAATTAATCTTACTTTAAAAGGAAGGGAGATTGTTAAAAAAGAGATGGCTTTTGATCTTGTTAACAGATTTTTAAATAATTTAGAAAATATTAATATCGCTAAACCTCCAAAACTTGAAGGAAGAGTCATAAGATGTGTAGTTGCAAAAAAAAGATAATCAAGTTATAATTATTTTTTATGGGAAAAAAACAAAAAACAAGAAAATCAGCAGCTAAAAGATTTAAAGTGACAAAAAAAGGCAAAGTCCTTCATCGGGGTCAAGGATTCAGACACTTAAGATCAAAAAAAAATAAAAAATGGCTAAGGAGAAAGAAAAAAATGATTGAGGTTAAAGGGACTTTAAAAGCCAAATTATTAAAAATGTTAGCTAAAAAATAATTATGACAAGAGTTAAATCTGGTATTTTAACCAAAAAAAAACATAAAAAAGTTTTAAAACTGGCAAAAGGGTATTGGATGACCCGCCATAAACAATTTAAAAAAGCCAAAGAAGCAGTCCTTCATGCAGGCCAATATGCTTATGTTGGTAGAAAAAGAAGAAAAAGAGATTTTCGTCGGCTTTGGATTATCAGACTGAATGCTGCGTTAAAAAACTTAGGTTTAAAATATAGCCAATTTATCAATAAACTAAAAAATAAAAAAATTGATCTTGACAGAAAGATTTTATCCAATATTGCTTTAGATCATCCTCAAATTTTTGAAAAAATTGTTGAAAAAATAAAAAAATAATTTATTTTTTCTTTAAAGCTTCTTTAATTTTTTCCTCAAGAGAGAGATTTTTTGGAAGATTGATAATAATTTTTTTTGCTTCTTGAACTTTAAAACCTAAAGAAACTAAAGCATCAATTGCCATTTTATCATCTTCTGACAAAACAAGATTTTTTAATTCAAAATCGGATTTTAATTTTGTTGAAAGTTCTAAGGCTATTTTCATAGCAGTTTTTTTTCCTAAACCAGGAATTCTTGTTAGATAATCAATGTTATTATTTTTAATTGATAAAATAAATTCATCATAATTAATAAAAGAAATGATATTAAAAGCAGTTTTTGGACCAACACCCGAGACTGTCAAAAGCATCTTAAAAATCTCATATTCTTTTTTTTCTTCAAAACCATATAAAACTAAAGCATCTTCTCTTACTTGAAGATAAGTATAAATATCAATAAAAGAATCAATTTTTGTTTTAGCAATTATTTTTGGAGTTAAAAAGACCTCAAAAGAAAGACCTGATAGAGTCTCAATTAAACCTAAATTTCCTGAAACCTCAACTAATTTTCCCTTAATTTTTCCAATCATTGATTTTAAAATTAAAAAAATTTTAACTAGATCCCTGATCAAGTCAGAAATAATAAAAAAATTCTATTTATTAAATTGATTTTCTATTTCTAAAAGTCGATTATATTTTGAAACGTTTTCTCCGTGAACCGGTGGTCCAAAATTAACAAAATCAGCCTGAACACCAACACTAAAATCAACAATAAAACTATCAGTTGTTTCTCCTAAATCTGAAGCAATCTGAAGAGTGATATTATTTTCTTTTAAAAAATAAACAAAGATTATCATCTCGGTAATTGTTCCAATTTGATTAAGTCTTAAAACAATCGAGTTTAAGGCTTTTTCTTTAATTGCTTTTTCAGCTCGTTTTTTATTTGAACCAATTAATTCATCACCAAAAAGATAAACCTCTTTTGAGATCTGATTATTTAATTTTGACCAATAAGAAAAATCCTCGTTGGCAAAACAATCAGTTAAAATAAGAGGCGAGTATTTTTTTACGATTGAATTAATAATAAAATTCAACATCTCATCACTTGGTATTGGTAAAGATTTATCTTTTAAAGCATAACGATACCCTGAGTAAAAAAACTGACTGCCTAAATTAACTCCCAAAAAAACATCTTGACCATAACCTAAATTTTCTCTTTTGATAATCTCTTGAATTGAAGCCAAAACATCAAGATTAAAAGAAAAATTAAACTTATATAAATGTCTTAAAAGATGATAAATTTCAACACCTTTTTGATAAGCCAAAGAATAAGAAAATGATGATGAAGGAATAATTTGAAACTCTTTAAAATCAAGATTAATCTGTCCATGACGACCACCAATTAAAATCGGAAAAATAGGCGAAGGAAGTTTTTCAATAGATAGATCTTTATTAGTAATTTTTTTGAAAAGATTATTTATCTCTTGATATAAAAAAATACCCTTATCTAAAGCCGATGCTTTCGCGATAAGAGAAGAGATAGTAAAAATAGTATTAACTCCTAGCTTTTCTTTTCTTTCACTTGGATCAGCTTTAATAAGCCAATTATCTATCTCAATTTGTTTATCGATCGATACTCCTTTTAATTTTGGGGCAATCAGATTATTAATATAATAAACAGCCTTTTTAACTCCATTGCCTTTAAATCTGTTTTCATCGTTATCTTTTAGTTCTAAAACTTGATAGTCGTATAAGGTCTCAAGCGAAGGAGTAGAAATAGAAACTTCTTTATCATTATCTAATATTAACTTAGCAAAAATTGTCGGATAACCACGAGAATTAATAATCTCTGATGCAATAATATTTTTTATCTTAGACATAAAATCATTATAATAAATTTAAAATTTAAAATTCAAAGTTAAAAATAACAAAATAAATAACAAATTTTTAATCAATAACTGATAATAAAAAGTTAAAATTCAAAATTCAAAAGTCAAAAGTCAAAATTAGATATTGATTTATTTTATTATTGATATTATTTTTTTAGAAATTAGGTCAATTAGATCAATCAGGTTAATTATTCTTAATACTTACTACTTTCTACTTACTCTATTTGTTGTTATGTTATAATACAAACATATGTCTGATGATAAAAAAATCACTCTTTCAGAATACACTGAAGCTCTTCTTGATTCTCTAAACTCAATCAAACCTAAGCCCAAACCTGATGACATGTCAGTTTTAAATGTCTCCCAGACAGTTTCTTTTTTTGCATTAGCTTATGAAAAAGTAAGAAATGCCGTCGAGTTTAGAGAAGACCATCTAGTTTTAAGAGCAGCAATTGAAAGAATTTTAAGAAGAAGATTTTCTATCAATCCAGAAGCAAAAGATGAAGGAGAAAATCTTTTACGAGAACTTTTGTGGGCAAGATATTTTGATAATGGCACTCTTGGAAAAGACGATGCTTTAAAGATTCAAGAACTTATTGATAAATACGTTTTTTTGAAAAAAAAGCTTCTTTTAGGAAGACCGACTGATCAACAAATTTATCTTAATCAATTTCTTTTAGATCTTTTAACCTGCGAAATTGAAGAAACTTTAAAACCTGAATCCGCTGAGCGCCAAGCAGTTTTTACTTTTTTTATCTATCAAGTTTTAAGAAAAAAAATTAATATTGAAGGTATTAAAGAAGAGGAAAAAGACGCTTATTTTTTAGTCTCAATTGAAAAAATTTTTGGAAGAAGTGACCGAAGTTATATCCGCTATCATCTTTTTATCACTTTATATAAAAAACTGATTGATTATAAAAATAAAGATTTAGAAAGATTATCAATCGCTCTTCCTGAAATATTTAAAAAAATTGATGGATTAATTAATAATCAATATGTTGATAAAATCAATAAATTTACTAAAAAACAACTCCCTCCTTTTTTGATTCTATTTGAAATTATCAAAAAAAATCCAACTGAAGTAAAAACAATTCTTGAAGATAAAGATAAACTTTGGGAAAAAGTTGAATTTGTCTGTCGAGAAAAATATCAAGAAATGGGAAAAAGAATAAAAAATTTAGGAATAAAAAGCTTTATTTATATCCTTTTAACCAAGATGATTTTTGCTTTAATCCTAGAATTTCCTTTATCAAAATATTTTTATAATGAGGTCAATTATGAATCAATTCTTATCAATACTTTATTTCCACCTATCTTAATGATTATCATTTTAGGATTTTTTAAAGTGCCTGATGAACAAAATACAGTCAAAATCTATGAAAGAATTATTGATATTATTGATGCCGATAAAAGTTTTGAAACAAAAGTTGTTTTTATTCCAAAACATACAAAAATAAAAAAACCAATTTTAATCTTTGGTTTTACCATCTTTTATTCTTTTACTTTTTTCGTTACTTTTTCTTTAATATATGAATTTTTAATTAATCTCAATTTCAATCTTATTAGTCAAATAATCTTTATTTTCTTTGTTAGTGTGGTCACCTTTTTTTCTTATCGGATAAGACAGATAACAAAAGAGCTAATTTTAGATGAAAAAGAAAATGTTTTTGAGCCAATTATTGACTTTTTCTTTATGCCGATTTTATCGGTCGGTAAATTTTTATCTCAAGAAATCTCAAAACTTAATTTTTTTATCTTTATTTTTGATTTTATAATAGAAGCTCCTTTTAAGCTTTTATTTGAGGTTATTGAGGAGTGGATTTCTTTTGTTAGAAAAAGAAAAGAAGAGATTATATAATAAAATCTTATGAAAATTTTTAGAAAAAAAATAAAAAAGGAATTCCTTTTAAAAATTATTATTTTTTTATCCTCGCTGATCTTGATTTTATCGTCAATTTTACCTTTATTTTTAAGGTAAAATATAGGTAAAATGGATTTAAATACTTCGATTGATAAATTACCAAAAACAAGCTTTTTGACAATCAAAAAATTTAAATCACTTAAGATTAATACTTTTTTTGATCTTTTAAATTATTTTCCTTTTAGATATGAAAATTATTCTTTAATCTCAAAAATTAAAGATCTTCAAGAAGGAGAACAGGTGACAATCACCGGAAAAATCATTGATGTTAAAAATCAAATCAGCAAAAAAGGATTAAAAATTCAGATTTTTAGATTAGAGGATGATACAGGGGTAATTGATATCAGTTTTTATAATCAACCATATCTTTTAAATCTTTTTAAAATAAATACAATTGCTTCTTTTTCGGGAATAGTTGAAAGATTTGGAAGAAAAATAACTCTTAATCCAAAAGAATTTGAGCTTGGCGAACCTTTAAAACATACTGGAAAAATCATCCCTATCTATGAAGAGAAAAAAGGATTGTCCTCAAGAACAATAAGAGAAAAAATTTTTTTTATTTTATCGTTAATTAAAAATGAAAACTTTAATTTAAAAGAAATTTTGCCTAAAAAAATCATTGATTATAATCATCTTTTAGACGAAGTTTTATCATATAAAGAAATTCATTATCCCTCATCTTTTGCTAATTTAGAAAAAGCAAAAAAAAGATTAGCTTTTGATGAACTTTTTTTAATCCAGCTTTCATCTTTTTTGGTTAAAAAAAGTTGGGAAAAAGAAACTGTTAGCAATAAATTTGAGGTTAAAAAATATGAGAGTAAAATTAATGATTTGATAAAAACTCTTCCTTTTGAGCTCACTCAGTCTCAAAAAAAAGTTTTAAAGGAAATCTTTTCTGATTTAGAAAAAGAAAAACCAATGAATAGATTCTTGCAAGGAGAAGTCGGATCAGGAAAAACAGTTGTTGCTTGCCTGACTTGTTATTTAAGCTTTCTTAACGGCTATCAATCCCTTGTTATGGCGCCAACTGAAATCCTGGCTCAGCAGCATTATCAAAGTTTTTTAAAATTTTTTGCAAATAAAAAAATTAAAATTGGTTTAGCTACAAGCTCAAAGAAAAAAGATCTTGATGCTGATATTATCATTGGCACTCATGCTTTAATTAGTAAAAAAATTACTTTTGAAAAAGTTGGTCTGGTAATCATTGATGAACAACATCGTTTTGGAGTTAATCAAAGAGCGCTTCTTAAAAAAAAGGGTAAAAACCCTCATCTTTTGACAATGACAGCAACACCTATACCACGAACTGTTGCCTTAACTCTATACGGCGAACTTGATATGTCAGTAATTGATCAAATGCCAAAAGGAAGAAAACCAATAAAAACTTTTTATGTACCAAAAATAAAAAGAAACTCTTGTTATCAATGGATAAAAAACGAGATAAAAAAACATAAAAGCCAAGTCTTTGTTATCTGTCCATTAATTGAAGAATCTGAGGTTGAAACTTTAAAATCAATAAAAGCAGCGAAAACTGAGTTTGAAAATCTAAAAAAAATTTTTTCTGATTTTAAACTAGCACTTCTTCATGGAAAAATGAAAACAAAAGAAAAAGATAAAATTATGATCGATTTTAAAAATGGTCTTTTTGATATTCTGGTTTCAACTCCAGTTGTTGAAGTAGGAATAGATATACCCAATGCAACCATTATGCTTATTGAGGCAGCAGAACGCTTTGGTTTGGCTCAATTACATCAATTAAGAGGTCGGGTAGGAAGAGGAGAAAAACAATCTTATTGTTTTTTATTTTCTGAAAAAGAAGATGAAAAAATTATCAAAAAATTAAAACTTTTTGCCTCAACTCTAGATGGAATAAAACTTGCTGAAGAAGATCTAAAAATAAGAGGACCTGGTGATATCTTTGGAACAAAACAGCATGGATATATAGATTTAAAAATTGCTTCACTTTCTGATTATCAAATGATTGAAAAAACTAAAAATGCTTTAGATTTTTTTGTCAAAAATTATTCTCTTGATAATTTTTTAGATTTAAAACTGAGATTAAAATATTATCAAAAAGGAGAAATAGCTAAGGATTAAAATTTAATAAAATTCTGTTTTAACAATAGCATCAATATTAATTTTGTTAATTACTTTTCCCATCATAAATTGGTCAATGCCAAAATAAGAAAGTTTTCTTATACCTTCTTTTTGAAAACCTAATTTTTCATAAAAACCAACTATTGTTAAATAAGTTGCTAATTCAATCTTATGACACTGCCAAATAGAGGCTAGTTTTTCCCATTCTTCAACTAATTTTTTTCCAATACCTTTTTTTTGAAAATCTTTTTTTATTCCAAGCCATCTAAGAAAAGAAACCCCTCCATAAGGTAAATCGATCATAGCAAAACCAACAATTTTATTATCTATTAAAGCCACAAGAATAATTTTTTGTTTTGTTTCTAACCAATATTTGATTGTTTTAAGATTATAAATTTTTTCAACAAAATATTGCCGAATTTTTGGATGATAATAAGGAAATTCATTAAGAATAATTTCTTTGAAAGAAGGATAAAAATCAAAAAGATCTTTTAACTGTAATTGTTTAATAATAATCATAAATATATTTTACTAAAATTATTAAACATTTTCTTATTCTTATTATTTTTTATCTTTGTGAAGCTTATTAATTTAAAATTTATAAATTAAGTTAGTTTTATTTAAAAAAATGTATACCATCTGTTGACCTATCTACATTATTCAAATTTTTATATGTTGACAAAAAAATTAGGCTTTGTTATTATTATAGTTACCTAATGAAAAGCTTTAATCTTTAAGGCAAGATTGGATGCATAACTTGCACTCCTAACAGGCCTGAAGTAAAATATATACTTCAGGTTCGTGAGAAATCACGACCTTCAAAACTGTAATTTTCAATAATTTTTTATTTAAGAGCCTGGGCTCGTAGTTCAGTTGGCTAGAACATCCCGTTTGCAGCGGGAAGGTCACCGGTTCAAGCCCGGTCGAGTCCACTGCTCTTTGACAATCTGGTTTTTAGCAAAGTAGGTATTTGATAGTAAAAGTGATGGGAGAAATTAAGGCTAATGGTGGATGCCTTGGCAGTTTGAGCCGAAGAAGGACGGATGTATGGGTCCGATATCAACGGTGAGCCCCCAAACAGGCGTTATCAGCCGTTGGTTTCCGAATGGGGTAACCCTATCTGTTGCAAAACAGATAGACTAGGATGGTTTTTCCATTCTAGTCGGGAACCTGGTGAACTGAAACATCTCAGTAACCAGAGGAAAAGAAAGCATATGCGATTCCGTTAGTAGCGGCGAGCGAAAGCGGAAAAGCCTAAACCAGCTCAAGGCGCAAGCTTCTGAGCTGGGGTTGCGGGACCACAGAAGGCAGAAGTTCTTTTTAGATGAATGGCTTGGAAAAGCCAACCATAGAAGGTGATAGTCCTGTAATCGAAAAAAAGAACTTCGCCGGTGGATTTCCCAAGTACCACGAGGCACGGCAAACCTTGTGGGAAGCTGGGTCGGTCACGATCCAAGGCTAAATACTCAAACTGACCGATAGCGAACTAGTACCGCGAGGGAAAGGTGAAAAGCACCCCGTCAAGGGGAGTGAAATAGATACTGAAACCATTAGCTAACAAACAGAGAGAGCCCCGCTCAACCCTTCTTTTTAAGAAGGAACTTAAAAGTTTTTTACAAAAAGTCAAGAATTTTTAAAAAAAATCTAATTTTATATTAAAAGGAAGGGCTGAGCGGGGTGATCTCGTGCCTATTGAAGAATGAGTCAGCGAGTTGTCCGATTTGCGCTTGTCTAATCCCGACTGTTCGGGAGGAGGCAGAGCGAAAGCGAGTCCTAACAGGGCGTTTCCTCCATTTTGGAGGGATGGCGCATTCGGACAGACCCGAAACTGGGTGAGCTAACCATGGACAGGGTGAATCCCGAATCTTTCGGGAGGAGGCCCGAACCCGTTGCCGGTGAAATGGCATGGGAGGATCTGTGGTTAGGGGTAATATGCCTATCGAACCCAGAGATAGCTGGTTCTCCTCGAAATATATTTAGGTATAGCCTCGTTTTTATATTTTGCGGGGTAGAGCTACTGGATGTCTCGCCAAGCGTAAGCGAGGCGAGACAACCAAACTCCTAATACGCAAAAATATTAAACGAGAGTCAGTCGAGCCGGGATAAGCTGGTTTCGGCGAGAGGGAAACATCCCAGATTCCCATCTAAGGTTCCTAAATGATTCTTAAGTGTAAAGGTCGTAAATTCTCCAACACAGCAGGGAAGTTGGCTTAGAAGCAGCCATCTTTTAAAGAGTGCGTAACAGCTCACCTGAATATGTCCGATATTACATCGGACTGGAGAATTTGCGCCAAAAATGAACGGACCTAAAGAATCTACCGAAGATGGAATCCCGACATTATGTCGGGAGGTAGAGGAGCGTCCCGATGACAGTGAAGCTTAAGCGTAAGCTTAGGTGGAGTTATCGGGAGTGAGAATGCTGACATGAGTAGTGATTCTCCCGATGAAAACTCGGGATGCCGCATGTCTAAGGTTTCCCCGGCAATGTCAATCATCCGGGGGTTAGTCGAAGCTAAGGCCGATATCAATTGGTATCGGCCGATGTCCAAACCGTTAATATTCGGTTACTTATCTTTTGACGCTATTACTTAATTGACGACGAAACTTGATATCTTACTCCCACTATATGTGGGATTAAATAACAAGTCTTTATCGCAAGATAAAGGCGAGTTATGAAAACAATCGCCTCCTCCGCGAGGCGAGAGGTAAGAGACTTAAGTTTCCGGGAAAAGTCAATTAAGGAGTCAAAAGATAATTCGTACCGCAAACCGACACAGGTAGACTGGTGGAGAACACCAAGGCATACGGGTAAGGGTAGTTCAAGGAACTCGGCAAAAAAGCTGAGCGTAAGCTAAGCAAGATGCTCTCCCGCTCAATCTTCGCAAGAAGAAGCTGAGCGGGCGCAGCGAAAGTTTGTCAACCGACTGTTTAACAAAAACACAGGCTCCTGCAAACCTGAATAAGGGATGTATAGGAGCTGAGGCCTGTCCAGTACTGGTAAGTTAACCGCTGAGGCTAAAGTCCTGATATTATCGGGACAAGGCTTTGGCGTAAGCTCCAGTGAACGACAGCTCTAACCCTGAGAGTTCTAAGGTAGCGTAACCCCTTGCCGGGTAAGTTCCGGCCCGCATGAAAGGTATAACGAGTTGACAACTGTCTTGAACTACCGCCCGACGAAATTGAAATGGCTGTGAAGATGCGGCCTACTTGCACATGGACAAAAAGACCCCGGGAGCTTTACTGAAGCTAGGCATTGGTGAAGGAAAATTAACTGTTGAGCGTAGGAGGGACCCGCTCAGAGCGCTTGCGCTTTTGAGCGGGGCCAATGAGACACCTCTCTTTAATTTTTCTTTACCTTATCCCGACTTGTCGGGAAACAGTGCTTGGCGGTCAGTTTAACTGGGGCGGTTTCCTCCAAAAAGGTAACGGAGGAGCACTAAGGTCAGCTTAGTTCGGATGGAAATCGAACTGTAAGTGCAAACGCATAAGCTGGCTTAACTGTGAGAGCGACAACTCGAACAGATGCGAAAGCAGGTGTTAGTGATCCCCTGCATGACGGTGATCGTCGGCAGGGCTTAACGGATAAAAGCTACCCCGGGGATAACAGGCTAGTCGTTTCCGAGAGTTCATATCGACGAAACGGTTCGGCACCTCGATGTCGGCTCATCGCATCCTGGGGCTGAAGTCGGTCCCAAGGGTCGGGCTGTTCGCCCGTTAAAGCGGTACGTGAGCTGGGTTCAGAACGTCGTGAGACAGTTCGGACTCTATCCTGTGCAAGCGCCTGGACTTCTGAGGAGGCACTCCTACAGTACGAGAGGACCTAGGAGTGGAAATCCCTGGTGTACCGGTTGTCCCAAAAGGGCATTGCCGGGTAGCTATATTTCCATTTGATAAACACTGAATGCATCTCAAGTGTGAAGCAAACTCCAAGATTAGAAGTCCATATCAGTTTCCCCAAAGAATATGGGGCATATAGGCTTCAGGTGTAAGACCCGTAAGGGTTTTAGCCGAGAAGTCCTAATAAACGATTTCTCCCATCATTTTTATTAATCAAATCCTACTTTGATGATCATTTTATCTCTTGATTCAGGTATTGAAAAAACAGGTTTTGCTATTTTTAAAGATAAAAAATATCTGAAATCAGGATTAATTAAAACCTCTAAATTAAAATCAACTGAAAAAAGATTAGAAAAAATCTACCAAGAATTAAAAAAAATTATTGAACAATATCAACCAAAAAAAATTATTTTAGAAAAAATCTTCTTTTTTAAAAATAAAAAAACGATTATTTCTGTTAGTCAGGCTCAAGGAGTCTGTCTTCTTTTAGCATCGCAAAAAAAAATCCCTGTTGATTATCTAACTCCTCTTCAAATCAAACAAATAATTACTGGTTATGGTCAAGCAGATAAAAAAGCTATTCAAAAAATGCTCAAAATAGAATTTGGCATTAATATCAAACAAGATGATGAAGCTGATGCTATCGCCTGTGGACTGGCTTACTCTCTTTTGTGTGATCCCAGACAGATTCGAACTGTCATCTAATCCTTAGAAGGGATTCGTTCTATCCATTGAACTATGGGATCAAAAGTTATCAATTTTTAGATTAGTCGCGGAATTTAAACCGCATTTCTAGAGCCGCCTGTCAGATTCGAACTGACGACTTGCTGTTTACAAAACAGCTACTCTACCACTGAGTTAAGGCGGCTAGTATTTTTTTTATAAGTAAATTTTATCAAATTTTTAAGACAGTGTGAAATAAAAATAAGTAGGTAAAAAGTGCCGGGAGAGGGACTCGAACCCTCACTTCCGATTTTCGGAAACAGGATTTTAAGTCCTGCTTGTCTACCAATTCCAACATCCCGGCAACAATCAAAATTATTTTATTATACCAAAGTCAACTTAAGATGTTGAAGACCTTTTGCGGTAATCTGTCTTCCTCGAGGGGTTTTTTTTAAAAAACCTATTTGCAAAAGATAAGGTTCAATAAAATCCTCAATTGTTTTTATATCTTCAGCTAAAGCTGAGGCAATTGTTTCAATACCCACTGGTTGATTATTAAATTTTTCAGATAAAATTTTTAAGTATTTCTTATCAATATCTATCAACCCTATCTCATCAATATCAAGAAGATTAAAAAGCTTTTCTAATAATTTATTATCAATGATTTTGTGTTTATCAACCTCCAAAATATCTCTGGCTCTTTTTAAAATTCTATTGGCGATTCGCGGAGTTCTTCTTGATCTTAAAGCTATCTGATAAGCAGCTTCATCAGTAATAGGAACTCCTAGAATTTTTGCTGATCTTAAAATTATCTCCTTAATCTCTGAAGTACTATAATAATCAATTCTTAAAATTAAACCAAATCTGTCTCTTAAAGGCGATGATAAAAGAGCTAGTTTTGTTGTTGCTCCAATAATAGTGATTTTAGGAACTGATAGTCTCACTGTTCGTGCTGAGGGACCTTTACCGATAATAATATCCAAAGCATACTCTTCCATCACTGGATAAAGAATCTCTTCAACAGGTTTAGGCAAACGATGAATTTCATCAATAAATAAAACATCGTTATCTTTTAAATTGGTTAAAATCGCTGCTAAATCACCAGTTTTGGTAATTGTTGCTCCGGAAGTAATTTTTATATCACCCTCAAGCTCATTAGCCACAATATAAGATAAAGTGGTTTTACCAATACCTGGCGGCCCATAAAAAAGAATATGCTCTGATGGCTGACCTCTTTTTTTAACAGCTTCAATAAATAACTTTAAAGTTTCAACAACTTTTTTTTGGCCAATATAATCTTTTAATTTTTGCGGTCTTAAATTTTCAAGAATATTACTTTGAGATTTCATTTTATTAGTATATAAAAACAGTTAACTAGCTTTCGGTTAACTTTTTGGCTTGTTTATAAAATATAATTTACTAAACTAGTCAACTAGAAACAACTTAATTTTTTATTATATACTTAAATTATGAAAAAAAATTATTTTGATTTTTTAAAAGACCAACTCCACAACTTTGGTGAAGCAACTATTAATATTTTTATTTTTCTTCCTTATTTTTTTTCTGTCTCAAAACTTTTGAAAACTCTTTTTTATCCTTGGAAAAATATTTATGTTAAAAAAACTACTCCGGGTTTTAGTTTTTCAGAATTATTTAATCGTTTTACTTTTAATTTTATTTCTTCAACAATTGGATTTTTTATGAGATTTTCTATTCTTGTTTTTTATTTTTTGTTTCAGATTTTTCTAATTATAATTCTTCCTTTTTTTGCTTTAATATTTTTTCTTCTTACTCCTTTTTTTTATTTAATTTATATTTTTAAAAAAACAGAAACTGAAGAAAAAGAAGAATTAAGAAAAAATTTTTTAGCTACTCATCTTTTAAATAAAAAAAATCAAGAAAAAGTTAATCTTTGGTTTGAAAATTATTACAAAAATTATTTAGAAAAAAAGTCATGGTGGAAATTAACTAATTTATTCTCTTACCCACCATTAGCTCGCGATTGGGCTTATGGTTATACTCCAAACCTCGATCAATACACAATTGATTTGGCGTCATCTTCTTATCTTCATCATATTAAAAATATTATTGATAGAGAAAAAGAAATTTCTTTAATTGAAGATGTTTTATCAAAAAATAACCAAGCAAACGTTTTGGTTGTTGGTGAAGAAGGTGTTGGAAAACACACAATCATTGATGCTCTTGCTAAAAAACTTTATTTAGGAAAAACAACCCCGGCTTTACTTTACAAAAGAATCCTTAAAATTGATATGGAAAAAATCGGTGATAATATCAACCTTTTAGAAGCTCTTCTTCAGGAAGCCAATGACGCTAAAAATATTATCTTATTTATTGATAATTTTGAAAAATATCTTAAATTTTCTCTTTCTTTAGAAAAATATGCTAAATCAACTCATCTTCAATTTATCAGCATGACAACTCCATTTTTTTATCAAAAATTTATTTTTCCCAACGATAAAATTAATCGTCTTTTTTCAAAAGTTGATGTTTATGAAGTTAAAAAAGATGAGGCTTTAAATATTTTATTAGACAGATTTATCGATTTTGAAAATTATCATCAAGTTTATCTTTCATATGAGGCTATTCTTGAGATAATTGAAAAAAGTGATTTTTATATCACCTATATTCCTTTTCCAGAAAAAGCGGTTGATCTTTTAGACAGTGTCTGTGTTTATGTTAAAAAAAATAATTTAGATAAAAAAAATAAACCAATTGTTACTCCTGATGATGTTAATAAAGTTTTAACAGAAAAAATTCATGTTCCGGTAACAATAAATTCTCAGCTTAAAGAAAAACTTCTTCAATTAGAAAAACTCTTAAAAGAAGAAATTTTTGAACAAGATGAAGCAATAGAAAAATTATCTTCAGCCTTAAGAAGATCCTTTCTTCTTATTGGCAAAAGAAAAAAACCTTTAGCAACATTTTTATTTCTTGGACCAACAGGAGTAGGAAAAACTCAAACTGCCAAAGCTATAGTCAAAGTCTTTTTTTCTTCTTCAGAAAACAGCGAAGATCAATCAAAATATTTAATTCGTTTTGACATGTCAAACTATCAATCAAAATATGATATTCCAACATTAATTGGTGATATCAAAACTAAAGAACCTGGCCTTTTATCATCGGCAATAAGAGAAAGACCTTACGGAGTTTTGCTTCTTGATGAGATTGAAAAAGCTGATAAAGATCTTTTGAATATATTTTTATCAATTCTTGATGAAGGTTATTTTTTTGATGGTTTTGGAAAAGTTGTTGATTGCAAAAATTTAGTAATTATCGCTACTTCTAATGCTCAAAATGAAAATGAGTTTCGACCGGAGTTTATTAACCGTTTTGATGGAGTGATTAAATACAAAAATCTTTCCAAATTAGCAACTAAACTTATTGCTCAAAAAATTATCAACAATCTTTCTAGAAATATTGAAAATCTTTATCAGATTAAATTTGAGGTTAGTGATAAAACTTTAAACGAACTTATTGAAAAAGGCTATAGTGAAAAATATGGAGCAAGAAATATGGAAAGAGTCATAAGAGATGAAATTGAAGACAAAATCGCTAAAATCATTCTTGAGGGAAAAAATAAAAAAAATGAAAAAATTATTTTATAAAAAAATTTATTTAAAAGAAGAAGTAAGATTATAAATTGGCGTAATTACTGACATTACTAAAAAACCTACTCCAAAACCCAAAATAACAAGAATTAAAGGTTCAATCAACGTTGTCATGGATTTAATAGCAATCTCTGATTCAATTTCAAAATATTTAGAAAGACGAAGCATTGTCTCATCAAGATTTCCCGTCTGTTCGCCAACAATTGTCATTTGAACTAAAATCGGCGGAAAAACTTCTTCTTGATTCATTGCTTCACCAAGCGATTGGCCTTTCTCAACCTTTTTTATTATATTTTTAAAAGCTTTTTGAAAAACAATATTATCTGAAGTATCAACAACAATCTCTAAAGCCTCAATAATCGAAACCCCTGATGATACCAAGATTGCTAAGGTTCTTGTTGAATTAACTAATGCTGAGATGGCGATAGTTTTTCCAATCACCGGTAATTTCAAAAGAAAGTTATCAAATATCTCTTTTCCCTGATTAGTTTTAAGATATCTATTAATAAGATACCCTATCCCCACTATTGTCAAAATAATTAAAGGCCAAAAACGAACAGAAAAAGAGGAAATCATAATTAAAATTTGTGTTGTTAAAGGCAGACTCATATTAAAATCTTTATATAAATTTAAAAGTTTTGGTATCACAAAAGTAATCATAATAAACATAACAATAAACATAGCAATTAAAATAATTACCGGATAAATCAAAGCTCCTTTAAGCTTGCTTTTAAACTCTCTTTCTTTTTCTAAATTATCAGCTAATTTTAAAAGAATTTCTCCTAATTTTCCTGAAGCCTCACCTGATCTGACTAAAGCAACATATAAACTGGGAAACATATTGGGAAATTTTTTTAAACTCGATGAAAAAGAATTACCTGATTTTATATCAAAATCAATCTTACTGATTAGATTTAAAAGAGCTGGTTTTTGAACTTGTTTTTTTAAAATTGATAGCGAATCAATCAAAGTTAATCCGGCATTAAGCATAATCGCTATCTGTCTTGTAAAATCAACTAAATCATTAAAATTAATTTTATTATTAATAAGATTTAAAAAACTTAAATTGGTATTCTTTACCAATTCTATTTTGATTGGAAAATAGCCGTTTTTTTGAAGATAAGAAAGAACCTCATCTTGAGAATTTGCTTCAATGATTTTCTCAATAATTCGATTATCTAAAATAGCCTTATATTTAAAACGCATAATAAAAAAAAGAGTTATCTTTTTATAAATTTTTCTAATTCTTTTGGTCTGATTGCAAAAGAAAAAGCCGTTTCTTTTGATATTAATCCTTTTGTATAAAGATTAACTAAGCTTTTTTCAAAAAGAATCTGTCCTTCTTTTTCTCCAGTTTCTAAAATATTGTTGATAAGATAAGTTTTTCCATCTCTTATAAGAGATGAAACTGCTGAATTATTAATTAAAACCTCAACCGCAACCACTCTTTCTGTCGAGTTAACTTTTGGCAAAAGCCTTTGAGTAATAATCATTTTCAAAGTTGTTGAAAGTTGATTTCTGACTTGATTTTGTTGGTTTAAAGAAAAATTATCAACAATTCTATCTATTGATTCTGGAGCCGAGTTAGTATGAAGGGTGGAGAAAACTAAATGACCAGTTTCAGCAGCAGTTAAAACCAAAGAAATCGTATCATAATCTCTCATCTCGCCAACCAAAATCACATCAGGATCTTCTCTTAAAGCAGCTTTAAGAGAGATTGTCCAAGAATGAGTATCATAATGAAGTTCTCGTTGGGAGATAATTGATTTTGATAATGGATAAATATATTCAATTGGGTCCTCAATAGTAATAATATGTTTGGAATATTTATTGTTTATCTCATTAATAATTGAGGCAAGAGTAGTTGATTTACCTTCACCGGTTGGACCGGTAACCAAAACCAAACCTTGACGATAATCTATACACTGTTTTATTATTCCAGGAAGGCCCAATTCATCAATTTTTTTAATAACTGAAGGAATTAATCTAAAACTACCACAAATTGATCCTTTAGCAAAATATAAATTCACTCTAAAACGATTGTTATTATAATTAAAAGCAAAATCTAATTCTTTATTATTTAAAAATAATTCTTTTTGTTCTGAAGTTAATATCTTAAAAAGAGCTTCTTCTACATCCTTAGAGTCTAATTGATGAAAAAGAGTCAAATGATAAAGCTCACCTCCAACTCTGATTGCCGGATAATAACCAGGAATTATATGAAGATCTGATCCTTGTTTATTAATAACTATATCTAATAATTTATTTAAATCCATAAATTTTATATCTCAGCAACTCTTAAAACTTCTTCAATGGTAGTTATTCCATCTAGGGCTTTAAGATAACCATCTTGTTTCATCGTCATCAATCCTTCTTTTTTTGCTTGATCTTCAATTATCTTAGCTGACTCTTGTTTTAAAATTAATCTATTAATACTCGAGGTAATTTTTAAAACCTCAAAAATTGCTATTCTTCCATAATAACCAGTCTGACTACATTCATTACATCCTAGACCTTTATAAAGAGTTATTGGTTTTTCTTGATAAATCTTTGGCAAATAATCTCCTAAAACGCTTTTTATATTTTCTATAACTTCTTTTTCTGGTTGATAACTTACTTTGCAAAATTGACAAATTCTTCTAGTAATTCTTTGGGCGACAACTGCCGTCAAAACCGAAGCAATCAAAAAAGGTTCTCCTCCAAGATCAATAAGTCTTGGAATGGCTGTTGCCGAGTCATTAGTATGAAGGGTAGAGAAGACTAAATGACCAGTTAAAGCTGCCTGGATAGCTAATTGAGTGGTTTCTTTATCTCTGATTTCACCAACGAGAATTATATTTGGATCTTGTCTTAAAAAACTTCTCAAACCAGTAGCAAAAGTCAAACCAGCTTGAGGATTAATCTGAACTTGATTGATTCCTGGTATCTGATATTCAACCGGATCTTCAAGAGTCATAATGTTAACACTTGGTTGATTAAGTTTAGACAAAATAGAATACAAAGTAGTCGTTTTACCTGATCCTGTCGGTCCGGTAATAAGAATGATTCCATAAGGTTTTAAAATTGCTTCTTCTAAATCTTTAAGCTGTTGACCTCTTAAACCAAGCTCAACTAGTGAAGGAATTCCTCCGGTTTTTTTAAGAAGCCTGATAACAATCTTTTCTCCATTAACAGTAGGCAAAGTTGAAACCCTTAAATCAACCTCTTCTTCGCCAACTTTAAAATTAAATCGCCCATCTTGGGGAACTCTTTTTTCATCTATTTTCATTTCCGACAATATTTTTATTCTCGAAACCACTCCTTCATGAAGGGTCTTGGGCAAAGATAGCTTTTCCTGAAGAATTCCATCAATTCTATATCTTACTTTAGTTCTTGTTTCTTGAGGCTCGATATGGATATCTGAAGCCCGATTTTTAACAGCAAACTCAATAATAGTGGAAACAATTTTAGCAATTGGTGCTTCAATAGCAGAATAAGATACAGTGGAAGTTTTTTTATTTTGATCAAAATGATCATATTCCTTTAAAGCTTCTTTAACATCAGGCGACAATCCTTGATTATATGCTAAATTAATCATTTTGATTATCTCTTTTTCATCTGCTAAAGCCAAAATCACTTTTAAATTAGTTTTTTTTTCAAGAAAGTTTATTAAATAAAGATCGTCTGGATTAGCTGTTGCTACATATAAAGATGAATTCTTAGAATCGTACTGATAAGGAATAATTTTATAACGCCTGGCAATTGACTCAGAAATAAAAGTGATTGCTTGAGAATCTATAGGAGAAGAGGTTAAATCAACAAAAGGAATATTTTTAAGTGCTGCAATTGCCTTAATTATTTCAATCTTCGGAATATTTGACTCTTTTTCTAATAAAATATTTATTGGTAAATTCTTTTGCAAAGCCAAAATCTCGTAATGATCAGCTTCATCTTGAGTAATAAGATGATTTTTTACTAAAATATTTAAAAATTTTTTTGGTTGGATATCCATATTTTAAATATACTCAAAAATTATGTTAAAATTCAATATGATTTCCTTGCTTTTAATTACAAAAAATAAAGAAGAGGCTAAAAAATATCTCTTTAAAGAAATTGTCAAAAAAAACGATCTTTTTTTTGAGATTATTCCTGAGAAAAAAGAATATTCAATTAATAACATAAAAAATCTTTGGTCAGAAACAAAAATATTTAACAAATCAAAAAGAATTTACTTTTTAGCCAATTTTCATATTGCTTCTCTTGAAGCCCAAAATGCTTTTTTAAAACTTTTAGAAGAACCACCTAAAAATGTCCTTTTTGTAATCACTACCGATAATCAAAATAAACTTTTATCAACTATTGTTTCGCGAACAAAAATAATTAATCTTAATAAAAAAGTATCAACAGAAAATGATTTGGATAAAGATAAAAAAAAATTATTAGAAACCTTTTTAAAAGACAAAAATTTAAATCTTATAAAATCTTATGAATTATCTATTGATGACATTATTTTATTTTTTAAAGAAAAATTAATAAAAGAAAATAAAAAATCTTATTCTATTATCTTAAAGGAAGCTTTAAAAATAAAAAATCTTTTAGAAAACAATAATCTAAACAGCCAATTAGCCTTCGATCATCTTTTTATTTACATCAAAAAAATATTGAATTTTAAGAAATAAATTAATTCAAAAAAATCTCAAGAAGAGATGATTATTAAAAATTGTTATTTATTTGATTTAATAATTTCTTAATTTTATTAATGTCTGATAATGAAGATTATTTATTTCATCAGGCGAAGAACTTAGGCAATTACCAGTAGAACTTTTATAACAGATGTCAAAGGATAAAACTATATATGAGGAAGAATAAGAATTATTTTTATTACATTCAATCAAAAAATTAGAAATTAAAGTTTTATCCGAGTTTAAAAAATAACTTTGATCTAAAAAAGAAGAATAAGAAGATATTTTTTCATTTTGAAACTCGATTTTAAACCAATTACCTTCTGTATCAACAAAAACCATCTTATTTTGACTTTGATAACGCTGGACATCATTACAAATTTGATTATTAGGATCAGGCGGATCTTCTGAATATATAGATACCGCTTTATTCTCAATTAAAAAAGCAATATTTTTTAAAATATTATCACCTTCTTTTTTTATTAAAGAAAGCTTATATATTTTTTGCTGTTCTCTTCCTATAGTGATAATCACTCCAATAATTAAAGGAATCAATAATGAAGTAATGCTTATTACCAACAAAGTCTCAACTAAAGTAAAAAATTTGCTTTTCATTATTCAATCAGGTTAAAAACTGATTTAACAAAAACCTTATTTTCAGTATTTTTTTCTCGCCAATAAACTGTTACCACAGTTTCAACTTGATTAACTGGTGAACCAATATTTTTTATTACAAGCTCTCTTTTAAACAATGAATTAGCTAAAGAAAAATTTTCACAAGAGCCTAAATTATTAAAATTTAAATCATTAAGACAATAAACTGTTCCATTTCCAGAAAGGTCATAAGAGGAAAACTCTTCCCAGTCTTTTTCTTTTTCGGATTTTAACCACTCAACTGCTTCTTCAACATAATGAGTGGCTAAGATTTTGTACTCTTGAGACTTTATTGTCTGTAAAAAATAAGTCGTCACCGTCACCGCACTAATAAAAAATAATGTCAGGATGGTAACAAAGACTAAAATTTCAATTAAAGTAAAACTCGATTTAAATTTGTTTTTTAACATAAAAAAATTAACAAGAATAAAGATTATCGGAAATATCCAAAACTCCTACTTCATTGATATGAATATCAATACATTTATTAATATTTTGGTTTTTCAAAGTAAAAGTTAGATTATTAAAAATTTGCTTATTTAAAGGTAAAAAATCCAATATTTGATTACCACTGGTAAGAATTATCTTACTTTGAAAATTTTCGCTAATAACTAAATTTTCAGTGTTTTCACAAATATAAAATAATTGATAATAATTAGAATAAATTTTCAATCGATAACCATTAAAATTTTGACAATAATTACCGTTTTCCAAAATTAACTCTGAAGATTCAGCTTTTTTTTTCGTTAATTCAAAAACATCGACTAATTTTTTTGCCTGATTTTTTAAAATTAATTCTTGATTATATGAATGATAATAAGCTAAGCTAAAACTCGTAGTCAATAGAATAATCGTTAAGATAATAATAATTTCAATTAAACTAAAAGCTTTTTTCATTTTTGACCATAAGGACCAAGGCAATAGTTACAATTTTTTAAACCACAACTAATAGTTAAAGAACAAGTTGAATTTGTTCCTTCAAGATAAGCTCCTAAAGTATAATCGGTTGAAGAGGTATAACTATAATAATATCTATAATTAGGACTTTTGGGATCAGAAGGAATTGACTGGATATAAACATCAGGAGAAGTTAATTGATTTAAATTGCTCGGATAGTCATTATTATTACTTTTGTACATTTCTAAAGCCGCTCTTATCTGCTCTAAATCCATTTTTCTTTTTCCATCACGAGATTGTCTGCTTAACTGAGAATAACTTATCGAAACAACTGTTGCTAAAATCCCGATAATTGTTGCTACCACTAAAATTTCAATAATGGTAAAACTTTTCTTCATTGTTGATTAGATAAACAATAACTAGCGACCGACTCTGTTTCTAAAGGAGGATTATTAGGAGCACAGATCGTATAATCAGAAGAAGTTGACTGTGTCATTTTATAAGATAAATTAGTTTTTGGGTCTTTAGGAGTAGAAGCCATAATTGTTGTTGGAGGATCAACACAAATTATCGAGGAGGGGACATTACCATTAACAGGGGCCGGATAAGAAAATCCACAAACTGAATAATACTGTTCTAAGGCATTTTGAATAGCTTTCAAATCGTTTTTTCTTTTAGCATCTCTTGCTTTTTTTTGAGCCGTAGAATATGATACTGTTCCTAAAGCAACTAAAATACCAATGATCCCAATGACAACCAAAAGTTCCAGTAAAGTAAAAGCTTTTTTCATATTTTATGGCTGTTTAACATTATAACATTTTCCTGAAGGACAACTACCACAAACACTACAATCTGTCTCTCCGTCAGGATCATTTTTATTTTCCAAACAAGCACATAAAGTATAAGTCAGATTATTGTTATCAACTTGATAATAATACTGTCTATTAGGCAAAGGGTCTTGGGGAAATTTATTCATATAAACATTGCCATTATAACTAAATTGCTGACCAGGAGAAGGAAGGGTATTTGGATATTGAGGAAGAGGTTGGTCTTGATAATAAAGTTGAAAAGCTTTTTGAATTTGTTTTAAATCTGATTTTCTTTGAGAATCTCTGGCTCTTTCTCGAGCGCTCATATAATTTGGAAGAAAAAGAGCAGAAAGAATTCCAATAATAGCAATTACCACTAAAAGTTCAATTAATGTAAATCCTTTTTTTATTTTTTTTATCATCTTTATAATTTCATCTTATTATTAAGATGAATAAATGTCAATATTTTTGTCAATATTTTTAAGATACTTCTTAAACTCAGTTAAATCCTCTTAACTTATCCCTCTTGCTTCAATTAATTATCAGACAAATCAGTTAAAAATAATAACCAATAACAATTTTTTAATAGATAAAAAATTTAAAAAATTAAAAGATTTGAAGGTTAAAAGGTATTAAAAAATTTTAAATTGTAATTCCCAATAAGATTCTTTTGAGATTTAATTTTTGAATTTTGAACCCCGAAGGGGTCCCTTTGGGATTTTGACTTTTGATTTTAGAACTCCGAGGTTCCTTTGGGGTTTTATATCTTATTGGACTCTTGATTACTCGGAAATGACATTTAACAACATTTTTTCACTTCAAATCTTCAGATTCGGATGATCAAGGAATTTTTTTGGATCATTAACTATAGTTGTTCTTATAAAATCTAAAATTAGTTAGTATTATTGACTATTGATATTTATCAGAGGATTTTTTATATTGAAATTATATGACTGATTTTTTTACTTTAGAAATCTCAGAAAAATATATAAAAATTGTCGACTCGGATATTGTAAACAATAAAATAAAAATCAACGCCATAGGAAAAACTGAGATAAAAAATAATCTTTTTAATTTAACTATTGAAAAAGAAATCTATGATCACGCCTCTTTGATTAATAAACTTTTTAACAATTTAAAAATCAATAAAAAAAATGTTAATGTTATTATCCCTGACTCAATCACCTATAATCAAGTAGTAAAAATGCCTTATTTAAATGAAAAAGAATTAATTTCCGCTATCAAATATCAAGCTGATCAATTTATTCCTATACCAATAGATCAAGCTAATATAGATATAGAAATTATTGAAGAAAAAAAAGAAAAAAAAGAAATTAATCTTCTTATTGTTGCTGCTGAAAAAAAAATTATTGAGAAAGTTCAAAATATTATTGAATTAGCCGGATTGATACCCGAATCTATCGAAACAGAAATCTCAACCTATGCAAGATTTATTGAAAAATTTAATAATAAAATTATTCCTTCCTTATCTGATAATTTTCTTGTAATAAATTTTTCTTTAAATAATTCAAGTTTATATCTTTTTGATAGTTCAACCTACCTTTTAAAACAAAGCTATAATCTCTCTTTAGGCTATCTTTTGTTTTTAAAAGAAATTAAAATCAATACTGACAATGATGAAATCAAATCTTCTGAAATTTTAAAAGATTTTGATATTAATCAAACATCAAGCCTGCCTATAAGAAAAATTATTAATCCTATTTTAAAAGAATATATTTTTGAATTAAAAAAAATTATTGATTTAAAAAATGTAAAAAATATCTTTATCACAAACGAAATATCTTTTTTTCCTTCTCTGGCAAAAATCCTTGAAGAAGAAATTCAAATACCAACAAGAATATTAGATTATTCAAATCTTATTGAAAATTTTCAATCTTACAGTAATATAAAAAATGAATTAAATTTATATACATCATTAATCGGGGGCAATATAAAATGAAAAAAAAACGGATTAATCTAATTATTAATAGAGAAGATTATCAAAAATACGAACAATATTTTTTTTATTTAAAAATCTCTGTTTTTGTTTTATCAATAATATTTTTTATTTCTTTTTTAAGTATTTTTATTAATTTAAATAATAAAACCAAACTAGCAAATCAATTAAAATCCCAAAAAATCTCTCTTCTTCAATATTTAAACAATAAAACAGAAAATTTTGCTAAAATCAACTACATTGAAAAAAAATATCAAGATTTAAATTTATTCCTAAAAGAAGATGCTAATTCTTCAACCTACTATAATATTTTAGATCTTGCCTTAAAAGAAAGTAGTCAAGCGGCAATATTAAAAAATTTTAAAATTAATAAAAATAGAGAAGTTGAATTTAAAATATCTTTTAATGATTTCCAAAGTTTAAAAAATTTTTTTCAATTTATTGAAACTCCAAAATTTTTAAGTAATTTTGAAACTATCTCTTTAAAAAATTTATCAATTATAGGTCAAAAAGAAGAAAACGAAGATAATAAAAAAAATTATGAATTAAATTTTGTCGGTAAATTTATCAATTTAGAAAAACTCCAATAATCAATGATAAAAATTAAACCTTTTTTAAAAGCATTAATTAAAGAAAATCTTATTTATATTTTTGGATTTTTCATTCTTATTATTCTAAATTTAACTTTAATTTTTACCGGGATAAAAAAAATAACCACTTTAAACTCTGAAATTATCAATCTGTCAAAAGATTTAGAAAACTTAAATAAAAAGGTTATTTTAATTAATAATTACTCTTCAAATAGCAGAATTATTGAGGAAAATATTTATTTTTTAAATAAATTGATTCCTAATAGCGAAGATTATTTTTCTATTATCTATTCATTAGAAAATCTTTCTCAAAAAACTGGTTTTATCATCACTCAATACAATATTAATATCGGCACATCAACAAGTGAAAAAATTAGATTAAATATTATTGGAACAGGGGATACTCTATCATTTTTAAACTTTCTTAAAGAATATAATTTTGGAGGAGGAAGACTGATTACCTCAGATAATATTGAGTTAAATAAAGATATTGGAGACTCGATAAAAATTGACCTAACTTTTTACAATAAAAAAGTTGATATTAAAAATCAAGATGTTATTGCTAATAACTACGAAAAAATATTTGAAAATTTAGAAAAAATAAAAAAAAGAATCAATTTTAATTTTGATGAAGAAATATCATTACAAAACAATTCAGCAACCTATCCTTTAAAAAATAATCCTTTTTAAATTTTTTTATTTTTAAGAAGTTTAACAATTCCTTCCGAAGGTATTGCTCCTTTTGATAACCAATAATCATATCTTTCTTTATTTATTTTAATGAAAGCTGGTGTTTTTAAAGGATCATAAAAACCAATCTCCTCGATATATTTTCCATTAGCTTTATATCTTTTATTAGCAACGACAATTCTATATACTGGTTTACCTTTTTTTCCTATCCGATACAATTTAATTGCTACTGCCATATTTTTAAATATATCATAATTTTTTTATATTTGCAAAAGCTTTTTTTGCCGCCAATTCTTCTGCTTGTTTTTTTGAACTGGCAATACCTATTCCTAATTCTTTATTTTGAAAATAAACTCCAACCTTAAAAATTCTTTTATGCTCAGGACCTTTTTCTTCAAGAGTTTTATATAAAGGCAAAGATTTATATTTCCCTTGAATAAATTCTTGAAGTTTAGTTTTATAAGAAAGATAGTCTTTATTTTTAACAATTAAATCGAGTTTATTTTTGAACAAAAATTCACAGACAAAAAAATAAGCCTTTTCAAAAGAAAACTCAAGAAAAATCGCCCCAATTAAAGCTTCAAAACAATCAGCTAAAATGTTTTTATTATTTCTACCACCTCCTTTTTCTTCTCCTTTAGAAAGAAGAAGATACTCATCTAAACCCAAATTTTTTGCCGCTTCAGCTAGACTTTCAGTTTTAACAATTGCCGATTTAATTTCTGTATACTCACCTTCTTTTAAAAAAGGAAATTTTTTAAAAAGATAAACAGAAGTAATTAAAGACAAAACGCTGTCTCCCAAAAACTCTAATCTTTCATTTGAAGGAAGATAATAATCTTTGTGCTCATTAAGATAAGATCGATGAACAAAGACATTAATCAATAAATCTTTATTTTTAAAATAAAGATTTATTTTTTTTTGCAAATCATCTAAGTTCTTTTTCATAAATTTTTCCTAAAACACCATTAATAAAAGCATAAGATCTTTCTGAACCTAATTCTTTTCCCAATTCAACCGCTTCATCAATAATCACTTTTATAGGTTCTTTTCTTTCAAATAAAAGTTCAAAAATCGCCAGTCTTAATATAGCCAAATCAATCTTAGCAATCTTTTCTATGGGAAATTTATTTGCATATTTTTTAATATAAGAATCAATTTTAGAAATTGAATTAAATATTAATTGAGTTCTTTTATTAAGTTTTGTTTTTTTATTAAACTCAATACTATAAAGTTGTTGGACTATTAATATTCTTTTTTTATGTCTTGGATCTAATTTTTTCATTATTTTTGGCAATATTTACATACCTGATGAGAAAGCTTTTTTTTGCCACAATTTTTACACGTTACAAGTTTAGAAAGAGATTTTGCTTTTGCTCTTTTCCTTTTTCCTGATCTTTGAGTTGAATGTTTTCTTTTTGGTAATGGTGCCATAAATAATAATTATAACAAAAAAATATTAATTAACAATTAGTTTTTATTCAAAATAATTTTTTCTAATTTTTCTTTATCCTTAGCTAATTTTATAAGCCCATTAATTGTTGCATAAGAAAAAACTTCGTTGGTTTTTGTTTTTATTTTTAATTCTTGTTCAAAAAAATAATCAATCTTCTCAATTTTTGATAAACCACCCGTAATATAGAGGCCGTTTTCTATCAGTTCATTAATAATTTCCGGTGGCGATGACTCAATTAATTCTTTTATCGAATCAATAATTTGGTTAAAAGCTGGTAATAAAGCTTCTTTGATATCACTAGTTTTTACTTTAATCGACTTAGGTAAACCATTTTCAAGAGATTTACCTCTTACAACAATAGTTTTTTCTTTATTATCAAAAGTTAAAAGATTAATTTTCAACTCTTCACAAGTTGCTTCTCCTAAGATCACTCCATACTTAAAATAAATATAATTATAAATAAGTTTATTCATATGTTCACCAGCAATTTTTAAAGTTTTTTGATTAATTATTCCACCACTTCCAACAATAAATATTTCAATTAAACCACCGCCTAAATCAATGACTAAATACGGTTTATGAAAAAATATATCTATTCCGCAACCAGTAGCTGTTGCCAAAGCTTTTTCAATCAAAAAAACATCGGCAATACCTGATTTTAACAAAGACTCTTCCAAAGCTTTTTGTTCTATTTCAGTGGCAATAGAAGGAACAACGGAAAAACCAATAATATTTGATTTTAAAATCATATTTTTTAAATAAATATAAGCAGATTGCTCGATAAATTTTTTATTTAAAGCTACCTGAGAATCAAAATCAAAAATAACACCGTTTATTATTGGTTTTATAATTTTTATATACTCAGGAGTTTTTCCTATAATTGATCTTGCCTCATTGCCAAAAAAAATATAACTTGAAGTCCGAGTATTATAAGCGATTGAAGTTGATTCTCTTAAAATAATTCCTTTATCCTTAATAGCAATCTTTGATTCGGTTGTTCCCAAATCAAAATACACCTCAAAACTATTTAAAAAATTGAATTTAAATTTATTAAAAATCTCAGTAAAATTAAACATATGATCACTCTCAACAAATTAATTAGCTTTTTTTATCACTGTCTTTTTTTTATTGTTCCTTTAATTTTTGCTTTTAATACTTCTGAACTTTTTGAGTTCAATAAGATAATTTTTATTTATTCAATCACTGTTTTAATTGTTTTTTTATGGCTTATTAAGATGATTGTAACAAAAAAAATAATTTTTAAAAAGACAGTTCTTGATATCCCTCTTTTTATTTTTCTATCAAGCCAAATTCTATCAACAATTTTTTCAATTGATAAACATACATCAATTTTTGGTTATTACGGAAGATTTAATGGGGGATTAATCTCTACTTTAAGCTATATCCTTTTATATTATGGCTTTGTCTCCAATATAGACAATTTAACTTCATTTTTAAAAACCTCCTTAATATCCTCCTTCTTGGTAATTCTTTATGCTATACCAGGAAAACTCGGTCATGATCTCACTTGTTTTCTAGCTTCTAAAGGAAAAATTATTGATAATTCTTGTTGGGATAATAGCGTCTTACAATTTAGACCAGAAATAAGAACTTTCTCAACTCTTGGACAACCAAATTGGTTTGGAGCTTATTTAGCGATTAATTTTTTTATTGGTTTATATTTTTTACTAAAAAATCTTCAAGAAAAAAAACTTCTTTTTTATTTTTTAAATCTTACTTATTTATTTTTAAATTTTACCTTTATTCTTTTTTCAAGATCAAAATCGGCGATAGGGGGAACAATTTTTAGTTTTGGTTTATTTTTTATTTTTTATTTTTTATTTATTAAAAAAAATTTTAAAAATTTAGTTTTTTTATTGATTTCAATTATTATTTTGCCAATTATTTTTTTCAAAACCGGCATAGAAAAAATTGATAAATATTTGATAATAAAAAATCAGTCTCAAAAAATAATCAAAAATGAAAAAAGTTCTTTAGAAATCAAAAACAACAAATTAAACATCACTGACTCTTTTGATATAAGAAAAATTGTTTGGCAGGGAGCTATTAATTTAGGTTTAAAATATCCTTTTTTTGGAACCGGAGTAGAAACTTTTGCCTATAGTTATTATTTTGTCAGACCAAAAGAACACAATTTAACAAGCGAGTGGGACTTTGTCTATAATAAAGCTCACAATGAATTTCTTAATTATTTTGCTACTACAGGATTTTTTGGATTAACATCTTATTTATTTTTAATTTTTAACTTTTATTTTCTTTTTTTTAAGAAAATTTTAGAATTAGATTCTAATAAAAATTCCCATAATAATTTTCAGTCATTAATATTAATTTCATTATCGACTGCTTATACAACAATCTTAATCACTAATTTTTTTGGTTTTTCAACAACAACGATTAATTTATTTTTTTATTTAATTCCTGGATTTTTAATTGTTTTAGAGAATAAAAAACAAAAAGAAAAAATTTTTTTAAAGATAGAAAATTTAAATTTCAATCAATATTTTTCTATATTAATAATTTTTTTACTAGCCTCGTATATCTTATTATCAATTTTTATTTATTATCTTGCTGATGTTTACTATACTAAAGGATTAAATTATACAAAAATAGAACAACCCGACTATCAAAAATCAGCTTTATATTTTCAAAAAGCTTTAAAACTTCGTTATGAACCAATATATGAAGATAGATTGTCCCATTCTTTTGCTTATTTAGCTTTAATTGCTAGTTATCAAAAACAATCAGAGATTTCAAAAAAATTTATTTTTTTAAGTGATTATTATAATAAAAAAACCTTAAATAATTTTCCTAAAAATATTTTTTTCTGGAAAACAAGAATAAAAAATCAGTACTATTTTTATCAAATTACTTTAGACAATAATTATTTATCTGAAGGAATAAAAGCTATTTTAGAAGCAAAAAAACTAGCTCCCACTGATCCCAAAATTTATTATACTTCTTCGTTTTATTATTCTCTTTTATATGATATAGAGAAAGATATTAATAAGAAAAATCTTTATTTAAAAAAATCTCTTGAAGAAATAAATCATGCTTTGAAATTAAAAAAAGACTTCCAAGATGGAATAGATTTTAAAAAAGAACTCATTAAAAAATATCAATTATAATAAGTTTTAAGGACTAATATTTGAACTTGAAACTCCCCAAATACAAGCTATCTTTGTCTGGCCGTCTGAAGCAAAACAATTAGTCGGACAATTAAATCCACCAGCAGGTTGTAAAGGTTGTTGATTTGGTAAAATTTGTTCGGTGTTTTCTAAACAAGCATAAAGTTGATAACCATTATTTATGGTATCGTAAACATATTTATATGTTCTTGATGAAACTGGATCATTAGGAACTTTTTTCATATAAACTTTTCCATTAAAAGATAGTTCCTCTCCAAAAGATAAATCAGTAGGGTATTGTCTATTATCTTCATAATACATCTCTAAGGCCTTTTGAATTTGTTCCAGATCAGCTTTTCTTCTTGCGTCACGACCTTTTTTTAAAGAGGTAAAAAAATTACCAAAAATTAAAGCTGAAAGAGAACCCAAAATAATAATAACAACAAGAAGTTCAATTAAAGTAAAACTTTTTTTCATTATTTATTATTTAACACACCAGAGACAAGTATTTAAACGGGGATCAGGATTAGCTACACAATCAGGACTTCCATCATTTGGATCAAATTTTGTGTTCGGATCGTTAACAAATGATTTGGCTGTGGGTTTAAAACAAACTTGAACACTAGCGGCACTATTATTACCGAAAACAGTGATTTTTTCAAGAGTTGCTTGACCCGCCAAAGTCTCAAAATCACTTTTTAATTCTCCAGTAGCAACAATTTTTTGGATTGTTGAGGAGATATTATTTAAAGTTACCGGACTATCTTCTACAAAACCTGGTTCAAGACTACTACAATCAGCATTGGCACACCACGGCATCTGATTTTTTATTGCATAATATCTAATCACTGCTCCATGAAATTCAGCTGCTGTATTTCTTACTCCTGTATCTGTTCCTTTTTTTAACTGTTCAAAAGGATCAAGAGCAGCAAGAAGCCCAACCGCTAAAGCACCAAGAAGAGCAATCACTATCAAAAGTTCAATTAAAGTAAAAGCTTTAAATTTTTTCATATAAATTTTATAGTAGATAAAAATAATTTTATTGTCAAGGGGTAAAAAATATAAAAATAAAAAATTCCCAAAAAAATAATCTTTTTGGAAAAAATCAACCAATTAAAGTATAACGTATAACGTGTAACGTATAACGTATAACGTGGAACCTCGAAAGAAGCCCCTTTGGGAGTTAGAATAGATTAGTATTAAGTAGTTAGTATTTAGTATTAAGTATTAAGTAGAAAGTATTAAGAATAATTAACCTAATTAACCTAATTATTCTAATTGACCTAATTAACCTAATTGAAACATAAAACATAAAACATGAAACGTAGAAAAAA
>JBBILA010000003.1:0-32030 GCA_037445105.1 Candidatus Microgenomates bacterium | reverse complement strand
TATTATTTTTATTTTTAAAATAATGCTGATAAAATTTAGCCTCAAAAATTAATATTTAGATTGATAAGATAATCTAAAACTAAATATAATTTTATTGCAAATATTTAAAAAAATAGCCTCAAAAATGATTGTTTGGATTATAAAAACAATCTAAATGTTGATATCTTTTTATACTTAAAAGAAGAGATTAAGTTGTATTAGCCTCAAAAATAATTATTTAGCGCGTTTTTATAATCTAAAAATAAGAAGATATTTCTTTTGTTTATTAATACTTCTGGAGAAGAGGTTATTTTTTAGCAATTACTTAATTTTTTTCTCAAAAAAAAGAGATTTAAATAAAAAATTATTTGAAGATCTTTGGAGAATAAAGAAAGATACACTTCTCGTTAAAATATTTATCAAAAATTTAGCATTTTGAAAGATTTTCATTTTTTAATAGAGATATTCTGAGAGAAATAAGCATATATAACGTCGTAAATTATATCTTTTACGATGTTAGGCAGGCTTGATAGAAGAGAAGAGGTTAAATTGATATAACAATCTAAAATTAAATTTTGTTTAATTTTTTTATTAATAATAAAAGTTAAAAAATCCAGAAATCTCCTAATTTCTCTATTTTTCTTTTTTTTGTTTAATTTTTTAACTTTTTAGGAGGGCTCTTTTGAGATTTTAGATTGTTATAATGCTCTATTTTCTTCTCTACTCTATTATTTTTCTTTGCAGGGAAGAGTTTTTATTGAATTTATAAGTTTAAATTTCTTTTTAAAAAAAGGAGTTTTTCCCAGAAAAAAGTCAACCAATACTTGAAAGACAGCGGATAGTCCATTGTCTCTAAATAACTAATCTTTTCACCGCCAAAGCCGGTTTTAAACAAAGTTAGCCCTTGCCATGATTTTGGGGTTCTTTTTGAATCTTCATCGTAAATTCCCCAAAAATTGTAATACCAACAACCGCGTTTTTTAGCTTCTTTAATTGCTTCCCATTGGAGAAGGTATGTGGCTGGGATTTTGGTGTGGATTGAGGCGCCTTGATGATAAAAGGCGGTTGAGGAGGTGAAAATAATGAGTGATGAAGCTAAATAGGAAAAACGCTCAAATCCGTCTTCTGGCCTATGTATCAAGTTAATCATCTTTTTATTGTTTATAGATTTGGCAGCCATGCCTACCATAGACTTCGAAGCCGGATTTTTCGCGTTTGAGTTTGGTGATAATTTAGCAAATAAAAATATTGCCCTACCGGTTTTATCAAAGGCTTCAAATTCTTTTCTAATAAACTCTTTTGAAAAAGGGGTAAATCTTTCTCGTTTAAATGTTTCCTGATAAACTTGATAAAAATCGTCAACCGCCTGCTTATCGGTTCGTTTTTCAATAATAACGTTTTCTTTTTGAGCCTTTCTGATAAGATAACGAGTGGTTTTTCTCATTTGTGCCAAAAGTTGTTCTTCTGATGGATTGAGCGATAATTGCCAAATGGTTTCGGCGTGCATATAGATTGGGGCAATACGAAAACCTAAACTTTGAAAAATTTTTTTATTTTTTTCGTTTTTTGTCAAAATCGGGGCGATTCTGATAAAGGAAAAATTTTCCTTTTTTGCTTGTTCTTTGAGCGCTTTAATAAGAAAGTTAAGGATATTTTTAATTCTTTGGTGACTATTAATAATCTCTTTATTGAAAATCGGTCCGTGAGGAATAAAAAAGAAACGACCACGTTTAGCAGAAATTTTAATGACTAAAGCAATGGTTAAAAGTTTTTTTCCTTCATAAACCCCTAAACGCCAAATAGATTCACCCAAGCTTTTTTGAAACTCTCCCCATTCCCACGAATGTAAAAAGGATAGTGAGCCGTTTTGATTAAAGAAATCATTCCAGATTGATTGATTTTTAATTTCCTTGATTAACATAGGTTTATTGAAATTGGGATTCCCGCTTCCGCGGGAACAGGGATTCCCGCTTGAGTTTATCCCGACTTTGTCGGGACGGGGATGACAACACCTCTACATGTCATTCCCGATCTAATCGGAAATCTCTTACTAATAAAGTTAGATTCCCACTTGCGTGGGAATGACAGGAAAAAGCCATGATAGTGGTTACATGTCATTCCCGTGTAAACGGGAATCTCGTTTAATCCTAACTCAATCGGGATTCTCTTTTAATATCTTAACAATTTTTTTGGCATCTTTAAGATCAATATTTGTTGGTAAATTAACAATTGATTGACAGACCTTTTCAGCAGTTTTGCAAAAGCCTTTTTGATAACCGGTAATATTTAATAGAAAATCTTTAGGGGCAACTACTTGTTCATACCAGCGACCAAGGTAAATATCATTTTTTTTCATTATTTCAATCAATTTTTTTGGATTTTTGACAAGATAAGGAAAACGAATAAGAATATCATTTGTTTTTGGAAAGGAAAGCTCTTTTTGATAAAAATGAGTAATTTCAAGCCTTTTTCGATTAGTTTTCTCACTTTTTTTAATTTGATTAAGAAGAAGATAAGCTAAAGCGTTTGGGTAATGATAATTGAGAGATTGATCTAGCTGGCCATTTTTTTCCTTTTGGGTAATCTCTAAGGGAAAAAAGGGGGAGTTTCGGTATAAGTAGTGAATTAATTTACCCAAGCCAAATATATTATAGGTTTTTTTTGCTAAAAAAACTATAGGTTTATAAATTAAAAGTTTTATTAGATGGCTATAGGTTATTTGAGAAATTTCTTTTTGGTCTGTTTTTAGATTTTTGTCAATTTTTTTATTAAAACTGACGATTGTTCCTCCAAAAACCGAAGAGAGACATTTTGATCGGCCAAAAGATAAAAGAAGAAAATAATTAAGATTTTTTTTCTCCCCCTTTTTTTTAATTATTGATGGTATCTGATAATTAAAAAATCCATGAGAAAGGTCTTCTATAATGACTAAATTATGTTTTAAAGCTAACTCAATGATTTTTTCTTGATCTGACGGTCTAAAACCAAAAGTGTGTTGAATTAACAGACAGGAAGTTTGTTTGCTAACATGAGATTTTAGATTGTTATAATCCATTGAATAGGTATTTTTTTCGATGTCGACAAAGACTGGTTTCAGTCCTAACGCCAAAATTGGCAAAATGACTGCTTCACACGTGAAAGCTGGAACGATAATTTCGCTTCCTTTTTTAAAATTGAGAGATTTAAGAAGATAGTAAAGAGCAAAACGGCCAGTGAGAAAAAAATGGATTTCAGCATTAGAGACTTTTAGATGCTCTAGGATATATTTTTTTACGGTCAAAATCTCATTTTTCCCGTACCAACGCCATGGTTGACACAAAATTTTTATCGATGCTAGGGCATCATCCCATTGTTCATTTGGCGCTAAGTCGCACGAGATCATAGTTCGTCTAACATCTTAAAGTATAACGTATAACGTGGAACGTGGAACCCCGAAGGGGCAGGGGCTTAGAACATAAAACATATAAATTTCAAATTTCTAATCAATTTTAAATTTTTAATTTTAATTAACCCGTTAACAAGCAAAACTAGTAACCAGTTAACCAGTTAACTTTCTAACCTTTACACCTTTACACATTTACACTTTTATACTAATATACTAATTCAAATCGATTCTAACCGATTTTAACTGATTTTAACTGAAATCGGTTTTTGTAAGATATCAAACTGATAATTTTTCTTCCCCATTTTAATCTTAAAATCACAGCCAAAAGAAACTGCTAAGCGATCAGCTGGAAGATAACCCAATCCTCCTTTTCTTTTTGTTAATCCTTTTTTTCTTCGCCATTCAATTGAGGGGTCAAGAGGCAGCCAGTTTTTATCAGGCAAAAGAATTTCTGGCCAGGCGTGGATAGTGAGAGAGTGAAACTTATAACGTAGAACATGGAACATATTGAAAATCTTTTTTAAGATGTTCTCTTTAATAAGAAATCCAACTACGAGTCGTGAAGGAATGTTTAGTGAATGACACAGAGAAATAAAAAAGGTGGAAAAGCCACCACAGTCAGTTTTTTTCTCTTCTAGTGCTTGATGATATGAATAAAGACCTTCGATTGGGTTGGCATAAGCGAGATGGTTAAGAGTATAAAAATAAATTTTTTCAATAATTTGATAAAGATTGGTGTCTTGACCAACAATTTTTTTGGCAATTTGTTTTATTCGTTTATCTTCACCATTGATAAAGCGATTGGGCTGAGTATAAAAAATCAATTGATTTTTTGGCAGTTTTTGGTAATCATTCAGTGAAAATTTTTTAACCACCTCTTTCTCGATTTTTATTTCTTTTAAGTCAGCTTTAAATTTAATATCAATTTTTGAGACGTCGTTAAAGATAATTATTTCATTCCCCCATTCATCAAGAATTTGCAGGTTTGGGTCTGGAGCAATTTGGAGATTTTTTATTTGATGGTAGTGATTAGATTTTGGTAATGAAAATATTATCCCTTCTCCCCTATTTTTAGATAAAATCGATAAGCAAAAATTCATGGTAGAAAAATTTTAGCAGATTTTAACGCCTTCATCTACGCTTTTTTCAAACCTGCGAGGTTAGATTTTGTTGAAGTCTTTTAATAAAGATAGTCTTTTATCGACAATGCTCATAAGGACAGATGTCAGCCCGGCAGCAAACTGGTTCATTGTTTAAGATTTTGAGAATTCGTTTAAAATTTCTTAATAAAGAGGCTTTAAGATAAATAAAATCATCTTTTTTTAAAATTTTTTTAAGCAGATCAGCGGCTTCAAAAACATCCTTCGCATAAAAAATTTTGTCTTTTGGAAATCCTAATTTAGATGCTTCATCAACAGTATATTTTCGATACTCCCCTACTCCAATGACGATCTCTGGTGGATATTTAAGAAGTGTTTGGGCGGTTTTTTTGTGTTCCTCAATTGGTTTTTCTAACTCACCCATAACTCCTAAAACAGCAATTTTTCGACCCTTTTTGTATGGGATGCGATAAAAAGTTTCCAAACCAGAATCAGTACTCTTTGGGTTAGCCCGTAGAGAGTCGTTTAACAATATCGTTCCCAAAGGCCCTTTTTCAAGACTCATTCTCCCAGGAAGAGGTTTTAATTGGGAGAAGATCTGAAGAAATTTTGAGAGAAATTTTTCCTCATCACTAAAAATGACTTTAAGGGCTAAAAAACAAGCCATAGCCGTATATGAATGTTGGACTCCTAAAAGACCGGTTTTGACTGATATTTTTTTGATTTTTTTATTTTGATTTTGATAGTAAAAAGTAAATCTAGTTCCTTCTAAAGAAAGTTGAATATCTTCACTCCAGACATCATTTCCATTTTTCTTGTTTCCATAAAAGAAAACTTTGGCTTGAGTAAAAGAAGCCATATTTCTGACATTAAGATCGTCTCCGTTTAAAATTGCTGTGCCTGATGAAGGAAGTGATTCGATAAGCTTTCTTTTTTCTTTAATGATATTTTCTAAAGAACCTAAATGCTCTTTATCCGAATGGACTGGTGATATCCCGGTAATAATGCCAATTGTTGGTTTGGCAATTTTTAAATGTCTATCCATTTCATTGAGATGATCGATCCCTAATTCCCAAACAACATACTTTGTCCACGGCCGAACTTTAAGGGCAGTGATTGGTACGTTAAAATTAGTATCAAGATTAATATCAGTGACCACGGTTGGGCCGAAAGAAGACAAAATTTTAGCTAAAGTTTGAGCGGTTGAGGTTTTTCCCTGGCTGCCGGTGATTCCGATTTGGATTGGATGAAAAAGAGAAAGCCATTTTTTAGCAAAAAAACGGCGTGTTTGGTGGTAGATTTTTTTTATGCCTTGAGGTTGATACATTTCAATTAACATCTAATTTCTAATCCCGAAAGGATCCCGTTGGGACATTAAACATATTAATTTCTAATTAATCTAATTTATAAAATAATAATAAATAAACTAATAAACAAATTTTTAATCAATAATAAATATTTAAATTTTTAATATATTAAAAATTAATTTATTAAAAATTTATTATTTGTTATTGATTATTATTATTTATTATTTTTAACTGATTTCAATTGATTAAACCGTATTCCTGTCATTTCCTCGGTTTCTTGTCATTCCCGAGCAATTGGGAATCTAATAAAACATATATAAATTTCTAATTAACCTAAAATTCCAAATCCCAAATTCCAAATCCTAAAGGAATCTTGTTGGGATTTCAAATAACAAACAAATTCCAATAACCAATAAACCAACGACCAAATATTTTATATATAAACCAACTAACCAGCTAACTCGCCAACAAGCTAACCAGTTAATCGATTCTAACTGATTTGACCGTTATTCGATATAAGTTAACAAATACATAATAAAAACACCGCTGATAAAGAAAAAAAATTGAAGCAGACTTTTTTTAAAAGAAGTTTCTTTATGAAGTTCAGGAATCAAATCAGAGCCGGCAATATAGATAAAGTTTCCCGCGGCTAATGGGATTAAGATTTGATTGATATGCTTAACTTTTGAATAAAGAAAAAAGGAAATAAAAAGACCAATAAAAGCAGTCAGTGCCGTATAAAAATTTAATCTCAAAGCCTGAAATTTTCTAAACCCGCCGTGGATTAAAACACCAAAATCGCCTATTTCTTGAGGAATTTCATGGAAAATGACAGCTAGAGAAGTAGCAATGCCAATTGTTTTTGAAGTTAAAAAAGAAGCGCCAATAGTTAAGCCATCTATGATATTATGGATAAAATCGCCAAAAAGATTCATATAAGCGAATCGGTGAATATGATCTTTTTGAATAGGTAAATGACAATGGCGCCAACAAATAATTTTTTCAGTGAAAAATGAAAGAAGAATTCCACTTAAAACAATGATGGAGGTGTTAATTGATAAACCATTTTCAGCAGACTCTGGTAAAAGATGAAAAAAAACATCGCCAAACAAAGCACCGGCAGAAAAACTAACCAAATAAATAAGAAAAGTTTTTAGTTTTTCCGTTTTTATTGAAAGAGTAAAAATGCCAATAAGAGAGATGAAACTAACAATAAAAGTAGCGATAATTGATAAAAGATAAATATTCATTTTTAAAAATTTTTATTATAACAGAAATATTTAAATAATCTATTATTTATCATTATAGATGATTTTTTTAACTATAAGTTGCTTTACTTGAATTTTTTGATTAAGAATTGCAGCTAAAGACGGTTTAGTTCTTCCATTGTCACCGTGGATTAATTCTTTAATATAAGTTCCCGATTCTGATTTAATTTCGAATATTGGATTAATTGGATGATACTTAATTAGTTTAAAGGAATAAATTTTTTTCTTTCTTAATTTATCATATCTTCTTTTTAAAACTCGAGTTGGCGTTTGTTGATTGATAATGATATTTGAAAGTTTTTTTCCTGCTTGAATCAAAACCTTTTTTGATATCGTTTTTTCCAAATTAATTTCTACCTGATAAATTTTATCAGGTTGAGCCAATTTTAATTCAACAATTTTTTCTTTATTTGTATATGATAATTTTCTTACTTTAACCAATTGACTGTTTTTATTTATTAGTCCTTGAGCTTTTTTTAAGTTAATTTTTCTTTTTTTGGGATTTTTAATTTCAATAACAAAAGGTCTCCCTTGTCCGATCGTTATTACATCGATGTCTTCTCGACCACATCCGTGAAAAGAATGATCTGTCCCTTTGGTAATTTTTAACAATGTTTTTCCAATTTCTTCTTCGACAGAGGTCTCATATCTTTTTATGTGCCATTTAGTTTGCGGAATTCCCGGTTTTAATTTTTGATACCAGCCAAAAATATAAAGAGGTTTTATCTGATAATTGATTTTTTTTTCTTTGGGAAAAATTTTAATTAGGATATCTGGATTTTTAAAGTCAACCTCTTTTTTTAATTTTTTTTGAAGCAATTTTCCTAATTGAGTTTTTATTTTTTTTTCTTTTTCTTGATTTTTTTCTTTACCGGTTATAAAAGCGATGAGAAAAGTTTTGAATTGATAAGCTTTTAGATCAGAAATGATTTTTTTTAGAAAATATAAAATCATTTTGTGTCAGAGGGGAGAGTTGAACTCCCACTCCCGATTTATCGGGAACAGGGTCCTAAGCCCTGCGCGTCTGCCAATTCCGCCACTCTGACTGATAATAATTATATCACTTGATTTGTTGATATAATTTTAAGATGCTTAAAAAAGCTCTTTTTCATTTTAAAAAAAACGATATTATTCTTTATAAAAAAGCTATTGAGATTAATTTTTCAGAAGAATTAGAAAAATCAAAAAAAGAAGATTATTTTCTCGATCTTTGTCAGATTATTATTAGTCAACAGCTATCTTCAAAAGCAGCTGAGTCAATCTTTAATCGTTTTAAAAAAATATTTTCGGAAAAAATCACCCCAGATATAATCTTAAAAACTTCAAATAAAAAATTAAAAGATATTGGATTGTCTAAATCAAAAATAAACTATATCAAAAATATTGCTCAAGTAATAAAAAACAAAAAAATTGATTTAAATAAAATTGATTCAATGTCAGATAGCGAAATTAAAAGAGATCTTATTCAAATTAAGGGAATTGGACCATGGACGGTTGAGATGTTTTTGATGTTTAGTCTTGGAAGAAGTGATATTTTTTCTTATGGAGATTTAGGTTTAAAAAAAGCAATTAAAAAAATTTATGGATTTAAAAAAAATCCAAGTCAAAAAATCATTGAGAAAATTAGCAAAAAATGGTCGCCTTATAGGACTTATGCTTCTTTGATTTTATGGAAGAGTCTTGAAGCGTAACACGTCGGGGGTGCAAGTAGATTGACAGAAAAATCTAAATTAAATTTTTAGTATTTTTTTAGTCTCAGATAAAATAACTATTTATAATGATTTTTAGTATAATCTTAAAAGATTTTGTCTTTTGGAGAGGTGCCGGAGTGGTTGAACGGGCACGCCTGTCCGCTCGGCTATGCGAGCGGATCGGCTCACCCGCTCAAGGCAAAAGCCTTTGAGCGAGGCTGAGCCGAGAGAGCGTTTAATAATACAAAATATGTATTATGTTTATGTTTTAAAAAGCAAAAAAGATAGTCGGTTTTATATAGGTTTTTCAACTGATTTAAAACAAAGATTAAAAGAACATAATGAAGGAAAAGTTAAATCGACTAAATCAAGAAGACCTTTAGAATTAGTTTATTATGAAGCATATAAAGATGAGAATAAAGCAAGAAGACAAGAATTATTTTACAAAACAGGTCAAGGAAGACGTATCTTAAAAAAGAGACTGGAAGAATAAAGGAGAGGTGCCGGAGTGGTTGAACGGGCACGCCTGGAGAGCGTGTTTCCGAGAGATCGGAACGGGGGTTCGAATCCCCCCCTCTCCGCCAGTTATAAATTTTTTTAAAAAGCGATGAAAATTTTGATTGCTTACGCGACTTATTCAGGCAGTACTCAAACGGCTTGTGAGTTTTTAGCGGAAAAATTAAAAGAAAAAAACCAAGAAGCATCAATGAAAACAATTAATGAATTATCTTTTGATGAGATTTTTCAATATGATTTAGTGATTTTTGCTTCACCCACCTGGGATTTTGAAGGCAAAGAAGGTCAGCCTCATCAGGATTTTGTTAGTTTTATGGATAAAAATAAAAATCAAGATTTAAAAAATAAAGAGTTTGCTGTTATCGGGCTTGGCGATTCTTCATATTCTCATTTTTGTGGAGCAGTAGATATTATTGAGGACTTTATTAAAGCTCATAATGGCAAAATAAAAACTGAGTCTTTAAAAATTGACGGTTATCTTTTTGACATAGACAAAAACAATAATTTAATCATTTCTTGGCTTGAAAAAATTATTGCTTGAAAATTGGAAAAGATATATAATTTTTTTATGGATTTAGAAGTAAAGCCTTTAAATTTTAATAATTTGCAGTCTTTGGATAATGATAAAAAAAATCAGGGTTTCTCCCCCACTCTTTTAGTGGTTATAGTTATTCTAATTTTGGTGATCGGCACCCTTCTTGTTGTTGGTCAAACAAAAAAAACTCAAGAAATAAAAAATAGTTCTCAAGAAAAAATAGTTGAGAAAAAAGAAGAGATAGTGACTCCAACAGAAAAGCCAAAAATAAATAAAAATACCTTAAAAATAAAAATTATTAATGGCACCGGGACACCGGGCGAGGCAGGAAAGGTCGCTTCTCTTTTAACTAATGAAGGATTTGTTAAGGAAAATATCAAAACAGAAAATGCTGATGAATTTAATCAGACGATTACCTTAATCAGAGTAAAAGAAAAATATCAAGATATAGCTAAAGAAATTGAACAAATTATCTCTTCATCTTTTGAAAAGATAAAAATAGACTCTTCATTTTTAGATGAAACCGGTGATTATGATATTGTTGTTACTACTGGTGGAAAAATTTATTCATCACCGACTCCTATTCAGGAAGAAAAACAAAACCCAACTCCAACATTGACTTTAACCCCAACTTTAACTAATACTCCAACTCCTTAATTTTTAAAGAATTTTTGCTTTTTTTAATTTTTTAAAAATAAAATCATTTCTTTGTTTTTGTTTTTTTAACATTTGTTGATTTGAATAAAAAAGACCAAAATTATTTTGTTGATTTTCAATTACTAAAGTTTTTATTTTTGGTATAATCTCTTTTCCAAAAACTTCAAGCATCTCATCAGTCATTTCAATAATTGGTAAAGAGTCAGCTGATCTTGGACCAATTGGAAAATGAATATATGAAAACCATTGAGTATATTTTTTAATCTTTTCAATAATTTTTAACCAATCTTTTTTCATTTGAGAAAAATTAACATCAAAAAGAAAATGTTTTATATCAAAAACTCCATCAGTTTTTATTCCTAAATTTTGATATTTTTCTATTTGATCTATCGCTTCAATAACCCCTTTTTCGCCTGATAAATGATTTTCAATTAGAAGTTTTGGTTTGGTTTTTAAAATAAGATTTTTTATTTTTTCTTTTTTTGCGTAAGGAGTATGAATAAGGATTCTGATATTTTTAAATTTTGAAAGATTATCAATATCTAGAATAAAAAAATTAACCAGATACATCATTAATTTATATTGAAAAGGAAATTGGTTTTCTCCGCCGGTTCTTCCATGAAAAGAATAAGTTTTAATCCCATTTTTTTCTAAAGTTTCAATAAAATTTTTAAGTCTTTTTAAAGGTTTAAAAGCAATCATCTCTACCCCATCAAAAGTTTTATCTTTAAAATATTGCTGATAAAGGTATAAAAACTGCTTTGGATTTCCTAAAAAACCAATACTGTCGGTTGAAATTATTTTTTGATGCATAAAGTGTTATTATAATATTTTAAAGATGAAAAATAAAAATATAAAAATTACATTATCTTTAATTTTTTCTTTAATAATAGTGCTGATTTTAAATCAAACAGTTTTTTTTAATGGTTTACCAAAAGTAAATGAGGAAAAAATAAGAAGATTGGTTAGGTCTTTAAGAGATGATACTATTATTTTAAAAAATAATTTTCAATATTTTTTTGTAAAAGACAAAATTGATTATAATCAATTTTTTTTAGAAAGATCAAATAATATTGAATTTGAAGAAGTTTATCTTTCACCAACACCGACAGTTTTTTTATCATTATCGCCTACCCCAACTTTGATTTATTATTATCCTACGCCAACTTTTATTCCAACCCCAACAAAAATTATCTTAAAAGATAATAATAAAAATGAAGAGATAATAATTAGTCCAACAATAATCAAACTTACTCCTACTAAAAAAATTAAATCATCGCCTACTTTAACTCCTATCCCAACAAAAAATGATGATATTTTAGCTATTGGAGTGCCGGTTGTTAACAGTCCTTTTTCAGAACCTTATTACAATCCTTCATTGGCTTATAAATGTTATAATACTGATAAATTTATAGAAGTTTATGCTGACGGAGTAGATTCTAGCAATTGTTATTCTAAAGTTAGAGCAAAAGTTGAACAAAATTTGACCTCTGTTTCTTTACTTGGAAAATCAATTAAAATTCATAGAAAAGCTTATCCTGCTTTTAAAGCGGTTGCTGATGAATTAATAAAAAACCCCGTTGCTAAAAAATATAAAATCAATACTATTGGAGCATATATTTTTAGATGTAATGTTAATGCTTCATCATCAGATAGATTTGATTTATGCAGTAATGGTTGTGTTTTATCAGCTCATTCTTTTGGTATCGCTGTTGATATCAATTGGGATGAAAATTGTAATGGTTGTTCTTCTTATACTATGCCAATTGAAATTGTTGAAATATTTGAAAAATATGGTTTTCGTTGGGGTGGTAGATATAAAAAAATTTTTGGAGCAACAATTGATCCAATGCATTTTGAATATATGTATGATTTGTGCAAAAACTTGAATTAAAATATCTCGTCGTTTAATATTAAGATTATATGGATATTAATGAAGCAATTCTTAGATTTTTAGAGTATTGTGAGCTCGATAGAAATCTTTCTTTAAAAACTGTAAGAATGTATCAATATTATCTTAATTTTTTTAAACAGTGGTTATATAATTACAACACCAAAAATTTAGACAATAAAAAAGAAAGTTTTAAGGTTGAGGATATTAATGAAAATACCATCAGGGAGTTTCGTTTATATCTTTCTCATTATTATAAAAATCCCCATAAAGGTCCGCTTAAAAGACAGACTCAAAATTATTTTTTGGTTGCTTTAAGAAGTTTTTTTCGTTATTTAACCAAGCAAAAACTTTCCGTTTTGTCTTCAGAAATGATAGAGTTAGGTAAAAGTCGTGATAGAAATATCAAATTTTTAAATCCGGAAGAATTGGAAAGATTATTTAATGCTGTTGAGATGAAAAATGAGATTGGGCTTAGAGACAGGGCGATTTTGGAGGTGCTTTTTTCTACAGGTCTTCGCGTTTCAGAATTGGTCTCTTTAAATAGAGATCAGATAAATATTGATTCAGGAGAGTTTGGGGTGATTGGAAAAGGTGGAAAAGCAAGAGTGGTTTTTTTATCAAAAAGAGCTAAATTATGGTTAAAAAAATATTTAGACTCAAGAAAAGATCCTTATCAACCTTTATTTATTCGTTATTCTGGTCCAAAAATAAAATCAAAAGAACTGACGCCGGAAGCCTTGAGACTTTCAGTTAGATCAATTGAGAGAATGATTGATAAGTATCGAAAAAAAGCTGGCATTCTTTTTAGAATTGGCCCTCATGTTTTAAGACATTCTTACGCGACAGATTTGCTTTCTCATGGTGCTGATTTACGAAGTGTTCAAGAGATGCTTGGTCATAAAAATATTTCCACCACTCAGATTTATACTCATGTAACCAATGTTAGATTAAAAGAAATTCATGAAAAATTTCATTCAGGAAATAAATGATAAAAATTCAAAATTTTAAAAATAATTTTCTTCAAATTATTTTATGGTTTTTTATAATTGGGTTTATTTTTTTATTTTCTTATTTAAGCATTAAAAGATATAAAACCTTAAATTCTTATTATTATGATTTAGGCATTATGAATCAGGTTGTTTATAACACTTCAAGAGGAAGATTTCTTCAGATGACTAATCAAGATTTGAAAAAAAATGTTAGTCGACTAGCAATTCATTTTGATCCGATTTTAGCAGTTTTTGCTCCTTTTTATTGGTTTTATCCAGGACCGGAGGTATTATTAATTGGCCAGGTGATAATTGTTGCTCTTGGGGCTTGGGCAGTTTTTCTTATTAGTCAAAAAATTTTTGAAAAAAGAAGAGATTCCCGCTTTCGCGGGAATGACATAAAAAAGTTTGGGAATGAGATAAAAAACTTTAGAAATAATATAGAAAATTTTGGTAATGATATAAAAAAATTTTGGATTGATATAAAAGATTTCGTAAATAAAATAAAAGGGTTTAATTATGCTAACGATATCAAAGAGTCTAAAAATAATAAAAGAGAATATTTGAAAGATGAAGAAAATAAGAACAATCTAAAAAATAATAATAGTTTAATATCATTAATATTTTCTATTTTATATCTTTTTTATTTTGCGATTCAGCGGGTAGTTCTTTTTGATTTTCATGCCGTTTCATTAGCAACAACTTTTTTGTTATTTGCTTTATATTTTGTTTTGATAAAAAATTACTATCTTTATTTTATTTTTATTTTTTTATCTCTTCTTACAAAAGAGCATCTTGGTTTAGTGATTTTTTTGTTAGGGGTTTATTTATTCATTTTTAAAAAAGAAAAAAAAGTTGGTTTGATAACGAGTTTTTTAGGAATAAGTTTTTTTGTTTTAACTGTTTTTTTTCTTATCCCCTATTTTCGTCAAGGAGATCATTTTGCTTTAGGATATTTTTCGAATATAAAAGCAAGAATAAAGGAAATTTTTTTTAATGGTCTTGATTACAGCAAAATGATTTTAACTCCAAGTCTTTATAGTTTATTTTCTCCTTTTGAGCTTTTAATATCATTACCTGAATGGATAATTAATATTGTCAGTCTTAATAATAATATGAGATCTTATTATTTTCATTACAATAGTGTAATTGTAAGTTTTTTATTTTATTCGCTAATTTTAGGTTATAAAAATTTTAATGAAAAAGTAAAAAATTCTTTTTTAAAAAAATTAGTTTTTATTTTGTTTTTATTTTTAAATATTTATTCTATTTATAAATATAATCCTCTTCCCTCCTCTTTTGTAAAAGAACCAATTAGATATAAAGAAATAAATCCAATAACAAAAAAATCGATTGAAACTTGGCGACAAAAATTAAAAGATGAAAATATTATTGTTTCAACAACACCAAAACTAGCTCCCTTTTTTACCAATAGAATTACTTATCATAATTTTCTTTATGACTCGGCTTTTTCTGAGATGGGGTTAGTAGATGATGATATAATAAAAACAATTGATGATTATCAAATTGCTGATTATGTAATAATTTATAGAAAAGAAATTGATCCTTTTAATAAAGGAACTTTATCAGTTAAATTTTATCAAAGATTAATTAGTGATAAAAATTATCAAATGATTTATTCAGATAATTTAAATGAAAGAAGTATTGAAGTTTATAAAAAAATTAAAAATTAAAAATTAAAAATTAAAAAAAATGATATCTGTTATTATTCCTTTTTATAATGAAAAAGATAATTTGCCTCTTCTTTTAAAAGAATTAATTAAACAATTAGATCTTTTGAAAAAAGAATATGAGATTATCTTGGTGAATGATGGTTCAACAGATGATTTTCAAAACTCTCTTTTAAATTTTAGGAAAAATCAAAATATTAAATTGTTTAATCATAAAAAAAGATATGGTAAAGGGTTAGCGCTAAAAACAGGAGTTGAGAATTCATCCGGTGATATTTTAGTTTTTATGGATGCTGATTTGCAAAATGACCCTCGAGATATTAAAAAATTTATTGATAAAATAAACCAAAGTTTTGATTTTGTTAATGGGGTAAGAGTAGGAAGACATAAGGAAAATTTTTTGCTTGAGATTTATTCAAAATTAGCGGGGTTTTTTTTAAAAAAATTTCTTCACTCGCCTTTTTCGGATATTAATTGTGGTTATAAAGCTTTTAAAAAAGAAGTATTAAAAAATTTTGTTTTTTATGGAAATAATTTCAGATTTTTTCCCCTTTATGTTTTTTATAATGGTTTTAAGGTCACAGAAGTTGAAGTGAAAGATAATTTAAGAAAATTTGGAAAATCCAAGTTTGGTCCGGAAAAAATATTTATAGGGGTTTTTGATATGTTAACAGCTTTTTTTATCTATAAATTTTCTGAAAGACCGCTTCATTTTTTTGGAATTATTGGTGGATTAAGTTTTTTTGTTGGTGGTTTGATTTTATTTTATCTTGCTTTTGAAAGAATTTTTTTTAATGTCTTACTTTATCGTCGACCAATTCTTTTTTTAGGAATGCTTTTGGTGATAGTTGGTATTCAAATTATCATGACTGGGATTTTGGGAGAGTTGATTGTTTATTTAAATAAAAAGAAAGTTAACTAAATAAATATGAATCCGGTTTTAGCTTTGATTATTACTAATATTATCTGGGGAGGAGCGTCTCCGATTTTTAAATTTGCTTTAGAAAATATTCCTCCTTTTACTTTGGCGTTTATTCGTTTTTTCTTTGCATCTTTCATATTTTTGCCTTTAGCAATAAAAAATTTTCAAAAAAGATATTTAAAAAATTTATGGGAGATTTTTTTAGTTGGTTTTTTTGGAATTTTTATTAACATCACTTTTTTCTTTTTAGGATTAAAAAAAACCGAAAGTATTAATGCACCGATTATCGCTTCTTCGGCACCAATTTTTATCTATTTTTTTTCAATTTTCTTTTTAAAAGAAAGACCAAAAAGAAAAGTTTTAATAGGGATTTTCGTTTCTTTAATAGGTGTTTTAACAATTATTTTGTCACCAATCTTTTTAAATTTTAAAAAAATTAATTTTGGTGAAGTTGAAGGTAATTTTTTTATTTTATTAGCAACATTAGGATATGTTTTTTCAACAATTATTAGTAAAGATTTGTTAAGAAAAGTTAATCCATATTTTGTTTCTTTTTTTTCTTTTTTTAGCTCAAGTATTCTTTTTTTATTTTTTTTACCTCAAGAATTAAAAAATTGGAGTTTTTCTCAAATTAATTTTCAAGGAATAGTAGGAATTATTTATGGAGTCTTTTTTTCTTCAGCTATCGCTTATTTCCTTTTTTATTATGGAATTTCAAAATTAAAGGCTCAAGAGGTAGGGATTTTTACCTATCTTGATCCAGTGGTGGCTGTTTTGATTGCTGGACCACTTCTTGGAGAGCATCCTGATTTTTTTTATTTTCTAGGAAGTTTTTTGGTTTTTTTTGGGATATTTATCTCCGAAGGAAGAATTCATTGGCATCCGATTCATAAAATAAATTCAAAATTAAAAATTATCAAGTTTTCTTGATATAATAGTTTTTATGGCAAAAATTTTAGTAACAGGTTGTGCTGGATATATTGGATCAATTGCTGCTGATTTGTTTTTAAAAAATAATTATCGCGTAGTAGGTATTGATAATTTTCAAACTGGTTATAAAAAACCAATTGAGATTCTTAAAGAAAGATATAAAGATAAATTTAATTTTTATCAAGTTGATTTAAAGGAAGATCTTTCTTTTGTTTTTGAAAAAGAAAAAGATATTTTAAGTGTTGTTCATTATGCGGCTTCATGTGTGGTTGATGAGTCAATGAGTAATCCATATAAATATTTTTTAAATAATCCAAACTCAACTTTAAATCTTATTGAGACAATGACAAAATTTAGGATTAAAAATCTTGTTTTTTCTTCGACTTGTGCTGTGTATGGAGAAGCAAAATATGTCCCTTTAGATGAAAATCATCCTTTATCACCTAATAATGTCTATGGTGAATCAAAATTAGCTGCTGAAAAAATCATTTCTTGGTATGGAAAGATAAAAGATATTAATTATATTATTTTTCGTTATTTTAATGTTTCTGGAGCAACAGATGATGGTGTTTTTGGTTATTCAAAGAATCCTTCAACTCACCTGACGGAAAATGCTGTGAGAGCGGCTTTAGGAATCGTTCCTTTTTATTTGACTTATCAAGAAGTTGATACCTTTGATGGATCACCAATCAGAGATTTTGTTAATGTTTTAGATCTCAATGACGCTCATTTTTTAGCGATTAAAAAATTAGAAAAATCAAAAGAAAAAATTCAAGAAGTGATTAATTTAGGAACAGGTACAGGTAATAGTGTTTTAGAGGTAGTAAAAAAAGTCCAGGAATTAACAGGAAAAAAATTTGAGATTAAAAAGGCTGAAAAAAAAAGAGAGGGAGAAGCAGCAAAATTGGTTGCTTCAATTAAAAAAGCAAAAAATTTTTTAAATTGGTTTCCAAAAAGAACAATTGAAGACTCAGTAAAAAGTCTTCTTTTATGGTATAAAAATCATCCTAATGGATGGGAGTATTAATATTTTTAAGCTTTATATGATTATTGGTATTATTTTAGCTGCTGGTAAGGGAACTCGGATTAAGGCAAAAACTGCTAATAAGGTAACATTATCATTTTTAAATAAGCCTCTTATTCTCTACTCTGTTGAATTGATGGAAAAACTTACTAATAAAATTGTTGTTGTTATTGGTGCTTTTCATCAGTCAGTAAAGCAAGTTTTAAAAAACAAAAAAGTTCTTTATGCTTTTCAAAAAAAAAGACTTGGAACTGCTCATGCAGTAAAAGTTGCTTTATCTGAGATTGAGAGACTGAAATTAAAGCCTAATTTAGTTTTGGTTGGTTATGGTGATCATACGATGTTTTATGAAAAAGAAGATATTAGAAAATTAATTGATCTTCATCAAAAAGAAAAAGCAGTAATGAGTTTGATTTCAGTTATTAGTGATAAAAATGATAAACTTCATTGGGGATACATCATTCGCAATAAAAAAAACGAGGTGATTAATAGTGTTGAATATAAAGATGCAAAAGAAGAAATTAGAAAGAAAATTAAAGAATTAAACGCCGGTTTTTATTGTTTTGATTATCAATTTTTGAAAAAAAATATTAAAAAAATTTCAAAATCAAAAATTACTGGTGAATACTATATTAATTATTTGATTAAGGTTGCTGCTGATCAAGGTTTAAAAGTGGCTGCTTTAAATATTCCTTTTATAAAAGTTGGTATTGGTATTAATACTTGGCAGGAGCTTGAAGAAAGTCAAAAGATATACTTAACTAGAAAGTAAAATTTCTTCTTTGAGCGGGATACGGGAGTCGAACCCGTCTCTTCTGCTTGGAAAGCAGACATTGAGCCGATCAACTAATCCCGCAATAAAAAAAATTATAGCAAAAATTTTTTTACAAAAAAGTCAAGATTTTTTAATTCTTTTTTAATCGATTTTTTTCTTTGATATCGATAAGTGATGGCACCGGTGATATTCATTAAAAGATAAAAATGTATTTTTTTAAAAATTTTATTGGTTGGCTTATTAATGTAGTATTTTAATAACTGATAAAAATCTTTAATATATTTTGGATAAAAACAGATTTTAAAAATAACCGCTAAATCCCAGTATCTATCCCCTATCATTGCTCTTTCAAAATCCCAGACGCCTGAAAGTTTTAGATTATTACCCTCTTTTATTAAAGAAAAATTGTAAAAAGATAAATCATTGTGAATAAAAGATAGTTTATTTGTATGAGCATTTTCTTTATTTTCATTGTAAAAAGAAATAATTTTATTAAGGTGTTGATAATTGATTGTTTTTAAAATATTAAGATCATTTTCTAACCATTGATTAATAAATTTTTCCCAATTTTGTTTTTCTAAAGAACGAGTTTTAAATCGGTGAATCTTTTTTAAGGTACTGGTCCATACGTGAAAAAGCTGGTTTTTGAATTTTTTATTTTTAAAATAAAACTGACCGATTTTTCCTGGGAGATAATTTCTTATAAGATAAATTCCTTCATTATTTTCTTCCTCTTCAATTATTTTTGGTATTGGAAGATTAAGATTAATTTTTTCAAAAATGATTTTTTCTTTTTGATAATCAGATTTAAATTTTTTTGGAATAAATTTAGCAAGAGTTTTTTTGTCGACTTCTTTAATTTCTATCACTTGATTTTCAGAGAAATTTTTTTTAGGTTTAAGATAGAAAAAATTTCTTTTTTTATTTAAATACCAAAGACAAAGATTAAAGAATTTTTTATTTTTTTTTAAAAAAAATAATTCATTGCTATTGATAAGATAAGGGATAAACAAATTGTTGGTAAAACAGATTATAGAAATTTTTCCATTATCAAATTGATAGATTGATCGGTTAAAAAATCGGTCATCAAAAAATGATAAAAAAGTTCTTACTATTCCCTCATGGGTAATAATAAAATTAAATTTTTTATTATTATTTAAAATTTTTTGTTGAAAGAAATTTAATAATCTTTTTTTGACGTTTTGATAAGATTCGCCATCAGGAAATGGAGTTTTTAATCTGTCTTTTTGAAATTTAATCCACCAATCTTGGTAAAGATAAATAAATTCTTCCCATTTTTTCCCTTCTAATTTACCATAGTTAATATCAAGAAGACAATCATCATAGTCGATTTTTTCTAATCCAAGAGTTTTTGCTAAAATTTTTGCTGATTGTTTGGTTCTTAAAAGTGGCGAGCTATAAATTGCTACTTGTTTTTTATTTTTTAGTTTTTGTTTTATTTTTTCAGCAATATTTATCATTTGAAAAATTCCATTTTTTGTGAGAGGCGAATTATCTGAGCGACTCAAATGAATGCCCAATTTTTTCCCTCTGATATTACCATAATATTCTCCATGACGAATTAAAATAAGATATTTTTCTGACATATAAATGCTAAAATATTAACAATAAAATGAAAAAATTTCCATTGATAAAAAACAAAAATATTCTTGCTGTTTTTGCTCATCCAGATGATGAGGCCTTTGGTCCATCTGGACTTATTGGATATTTATCAGAAAAAAACAATCTTTATCTGCTGGTTATTACTGATGGGGCAGCAGGTAAAAATTCTTTAAAGATTAAGAAACCATTGTCAGAGATTAGAAAAAAAGAAGTTAAAAAATCAGCCCAAATTTTAGGAATTAAAAAAGTTTATTTTTTAAACTATCAAGACGGTTTTTTAAGTAATAATTTATATAAAGAAATAAAAAATAAAATTGAAGAGTTTGTTAATACTTTAGAGATAGATTATTTATTAACTTATGAACCAAGAGGTATCAGTGGCCATTTAGATCATATTTTTGTTTCTTTAGTTTGTTCTCATATTGCTTTAAAAAATAAAAAAATTAAAGATTTATTTTATTATTGTTTATCAAAAAAACAGAGAAAAAATATCAATGATTATTTTATTTTTTTCCCTCCTGGTTATTCTCGCAAAGAGATTGATTATTACTTTGACTATCTTACATTTTTAGATAAAAAAATTAATGCTATCAAAGCTCATCAGTCACAAAAACATGATGCTGATGAGATTTTAAAGAATCTTAAAGGAAAAGAAAATAAAGAATATTTTTTTTCCCTTAAAAAATTAAAAAAAGAATTAAGTATTAGTAAGTATTAGATAGATGAAGCTTAAAATTTTTTTATTGTTAATTATTGCTTTTGTTCTTCGCCTAATTAATATTAATCAATCACTTTGGCTTGATGAGGCAATAACAGCACGGGTTGTTCAACAATATTCTTATCTTGATATTGTTAAGCAATTTTCTCCATATGATTTTCATCCGCCTTTTTATTATCTTTTTATGAAGTTTTGGACCGGTATTTTTGGGTACTTGGAGATTAGTTTAAGGATGCCTTCGGTGATTTTTAGTTTAATTACCGGGTGGATAATTTATTTGATCGGAAAAAAAATTAAAAATGAGAAAATTGGTTTTTGGGCAAGTTTATTTTTTTTATTTAATCCTTTAATTATCTATTATTCTCAAGAGGCAAGAATGTATATGATGAACGTATTCTTTATTACAGGCGGTTTATACTATTTTTTGAAAATTCAAAATTTAAAAGTCAAAAGTCAAAACTACAAAGAAAAATTCAAAAATTATTTATTAATGAATTCATTATTTTCTCTGTCATTTATCACTTTTTACGGATCAATTTTTTTTATTATCTCAATTCTTTTATATTTCTCTTTTAAAAAACAGTGGAAAAACTTTTTTGTTTCATTATTCATTATTCTTTTTTCATTATTCATTACCTATCCCCTCTTTTCTCAACAACTAACTAATGCCAAATTTTCGTTAATGGCGGTGAAAAATTGGAGTTTGGTTTTGGGAAAGGCGAATTTAAAAAATCTATTATTAATTCCGATTAAATTTTCTATCGGTCGAATTGATTTTTATCCGAAATGGATTTATTATTTAGTTGCTTTAAGTTGGACTATCTTTGTTTTTATAAAAACTTTCCTTATTAGGGACAGTCTTTTAATTTATTTATTTGTTTTTCCTTTAATTTTAGGATTTTTTGTTTCTTTTTTTACTCCTCTTCTTCAATATTTTCGTTTTTTATATCTTATTTCGTTATTAAGTTTAATTTTAAGTATTTCTGTTTATAAGAAAAAAATTATTAAATTAATTTTATTTTTTGGATTTTTTATTTTTTCTTTAGTTTATCTTTTTATTCCTCAGTTTCATCGTGAAGATTGGAAAAACTTAATAAAATCTTTGCCGAAAGATAAGTCAATTTATATGATATTATCATCAAGTGATCCAATAAGATATTACAACAAAAATTTATTAATAAAAGAATTAAGAACTATAAATCAAGATATTAAAGATAAAGAAGTTTTTATAATTCCTTATGCAAGCGAGATTTATGGTTTTGATTATAAAAAAATCTTAGAAAAAAAAAGATATAAACTTTTTGAAAAAAAGACAGTTAGGGGTTTATATTTAGAGCGTTGGATTAATCTTCGCCAATAAAAAATTAACCGACTCGGTTAAACATGAGTGGCAGGAAGGTTTTTAGATTCTTTAATAGTAAAAAATAAAAGAAAAATTAAGGCAGTAAAAAAACCAAAAGCAATTACATAAGGGGGACCTAAAACATTAAGTTTTGGGATTGTATAAAGACAGCCAAAAACAATTATTAAAAAATAAATAATATTGCTAAAAAGAATAATTTTAGGTTTTTTTATTGTATATAAAATAAAAAGAAATGGAAGATTTAAGAACGTATAAATAATAAAAGGTAAGCTCAAAGATTTAGTAATTTGAGCTGTTTGAGCGTATTTTTCTGTAAAAAAAAGATTGAATATCCAGTTGGGAGTCAAAAAAAGCAGAATAAATAAAAACGCTGGTATTAAAAGATAGATAAATCCATTTTTAAATTCTTTTAAAGCTTCTTCTTTAGTTTTTATTTTGGCAAAATTTGGAGATAAAACTTGAGTGATTGAAGCAATTGAAGCCATAACAGTAAGAATGATTTTTTGTGATAAACCATAATAACCTATTTCCGGTGATTGAGGATAAAAAAATGAAAGAAGAAAAAGATCAATTCGTTGAGCTAAATTAAAAAATTGAGACGCAATAAAAAAAGTAAAAGTATAATTAAATTTAAACTCTTCTTTTTTAATTGGTGATTTTAAGATATCAAAAAAAAGATATTTTTTTTCAAAAAATAAAAATAAAAAAAATACTAATGGACCAATAATTCCAAAAGCAAAAATTATTGAACCAACGGAGATCATTTTTAAAGGAATAAGAATTAAAATAAAAAGAGTTTTGATAATATTTGAAAGATTAAGATAAAGATTTGATTGAAAGAATTTTTTTGAAGCATTTAAAACATTAATAAGATAATTTTGCCAGATAAAAAAGATCACTGAGATTATTGTTAAATAAAGTTCCCAATTCGGTGCACCAGTTTTAAAAAAAACTTTATCAAGATAAGGAAAAAATAAAAAAAGAAAAATAACAACAATTAAGGAAAAAATAGTTTGATAGAAAAAAATTGTTTTTAAAAAAACAAAAGCATTTTTGCGATTTTTTTCAATTAAATTTGGTAGATAAGAATAAATACTTGCCGTTGTTCCAAAATCTAAGATATTTGCTAAAACATAAGTGATTCCTAAAAGAACACTCATTATGCCGTATTTTGCTGGAGGCATGATTCTTACCAATAAAAAAGCAAAAAAAGCAACAAAAAAAACGTTTAGGTAATTACCAATAATATTAATAATGATATTTTTTGAAGTAGGTTTTTTAACAAAAGAAAAAAAATTTTTAATCATTTAAAAATTTTACTATTTTTTCAATGAATTTTTAAACCTGCTCGGCTCCTAAAGAAATGATTTTTTGAGAAAGTTCTTTAAGTTTTTCTTCGGTTAGTTTTTTACTTTCCGATTCAATATTTAATCTTAAAAGAGGTTCAGTATTTGAAGATCTGATATTAAAGCGCCAATTTTTATAAGAACAAGATATACCGTCAAGCCACGAGATTTCTCCATCTTGATAGTCTTGACTGATTTTTTCTTGAACTTGTTTTCCAGTAAGATTTCCTTTTAATTTAAAATTAACCTCTCCTGATTCGAAAGAAGTGTAATAATTTTTCCACACTTGAGAGACTGGTTGATTTTTTTGAGAGATTATTTTTAAAAAATAAGTCAAAACAAGGATTGAGCTTTCAGCAAAACCAGTTTCTCTAAAGAAAAAATGTCCGGATGATTCACCAGCAAAAATACCATTTACTTCAGTTAGTTTTTGAGTGATAAAAGCATGACCGACTTTAGTAAAATCAATTTTTCCACTATTTTTTTTCACAGTATTAATGACATTATTAATATATCTAACATCAACAACAATGGTCTCATTAGGATTGTTTTTTAATATCTCCTCGGCAATCATTGAAGTGATCATTGTTGCCGGGATAATCTGACCTTTTTCATCAATAAAAAAAATTCTATCTCCATCGCCATCTGGAGCAATACCAAAATCAGCTTTTTCTTCAACGACTTTTTTTTGGAGATCTTTGAGAGTTTCAAATTTTAAAGGATTAGCTTCGTGATTAGGAAAGCTACAATCAATCTCTTCATTAATCCAGATTATCTCAGCGGGTATTTTTTCAAAAAATTTTTTTAAATAAAGAGAAGCCATGCCATTTGCCGGATCAATAACAATTTTAAATTTTTTTATTTTTTTAAGATCAAGATGTTTGAGAGCGTTTTCTGCTTCATCATTTAAAACTTGATTATTTTTAATAATCTTTCCTTGATTTTTTGAAGGAGAAAAGTTTTGATTTAAAGCGATTTCTTTTATTTCTTCCATTCCTGAGCCTTTTCCGATTTTAATTAGTTTATTATTTTCTCTGATAACAATTTTTGCTCCGTTGTAATCTTTTGGATTATGAGAAGCAGTAATCATAAAACCAGCATCATAACCATATTTTAAAACGGCAAAATAAAAGGTTGGTGTTGTTGTTAAACCAATATCAACGAGGGTTATTCCGTATTCAATCGAGACTTTTTTAGCAATCTCAAAAAATTGGGGACTGCTTTTTCTAGCATCACAACCAACAGCTATTGTTGGATTTTCTTTTTTAAGAGTTTTTTTAAGATAGGTTATAATTGCTTGAACAATAATTTTAAAACCTTCTTCATTAATCTCATCAGGATATATACCTCTTATATCGTAAGCTTTAAAGACTTTGGGATTAAGCATGTTTTTTATTGTAATAAATTTTTTTTTAGAAATCAATTTTAATATCAGTTTATTATATACGATAGTCAATCCTAGTTGACTAGTCAACTCTCCTAAATTAATAAAAAAACATATTAATAAAAATAATTAATAACCAATAATAAATTTTTAATCAATTTTTAATAAATTAATTTTTAATATATTAAAAATTTAAATATTTGTTATTGATTAAAAATTTTTTATTAATTTATTTGTTATTTTTTTATTTAGATAGTTTCTGGTTAGCTATTTGGCTGGTTAATTTTTTTTAGGTTAATTAGAATTTTTTATATTGTTTTTTTGAATTTATGTTATAATTTTATTTTAATATGGTAAAAAAAGCTTTAATTACCGGTATATTAGGTCAGGATGGCCCATATTTAGCTAAACTTCTTCTTGAGAAAGGTTATAAAGTTTATGGATTAATTAGAAGATATTCAAATCCTAATTTTTCTAATCTTGATTATTTAGGTGTCACTCAGGAGATAGAATATGTAGAAGGCGATATGACCGATGAAGCTTCACTTTTAAATTTAATTAGAACCCTAAGACCAAATGAAGTCTATAATCTTGCGGCTCAGTCTTTTGTTGGTTCTTCTTTTGAGCAAGCAAAATTAACTACTGAGGTTAACGCTTTGGGAGTTTTATATCTTTTAAATGCCATCAAATATTTTTCACCAACAACAAGATTTTATCAAGCTTCAACTTCTGAGATGTTTGGTTTACAACATAATAATGGATATCAAGATGAAAAAACTCCTTTTCATCCCCGATCACCTTATGGAGTTTCAAAAGTTTATGCTTATTGGATAACAGTTAATTATCGGGAATCTTATGGTTTATTTACAGCAAATGGGATTTTATTTAATCATGAATCTCCAATAAGAGGAAAACAATTTGTTACAAGAAAAATCACCGATGGTGTGGCAAGGATAAAGATGGGATTGGCTAAAGAATTAAGATTAGGTAATCTGGAAGCAAAAAGAGATTGGGGTTTTGCTGGTGATTATGTTGAGGCGATGTGGCTTATGCTTCAGCAAAAAAATCCTGATGATTATGTTGTGGGTACAGGAGAAAGTCATAGTGTAAAAGAATTTGTTGAAAAAGCTTTTAAAATTGCTGGTATTAAAAATTGGGAGAAATATGTTGTTATTGATCCTCAATTTAAAAGACCGGCTGAGGTTCCAAATTTAAGAGCCAGACCTGATAAAGCAAAAAAAATCTTAGGTTGGTCTCCAAAAGTGAGTTTTGATGAGTTAATTGAGATGATGGTGAAAGCTGATTTAAAAAGATATGCTTCGAAATAAAAATATTGATAATCTTCGAGGAATCTCAATTTTAGGGATGTTTGTTGTTCATTCAGCCTCATATTTTAGAAACGAAAAATTAATTTTTTTAATTTGGGATTTTTTTGAGTGGGTTGTTCCTGGTTTTATTTTTTGTTCTTTTTATCTTTTAATTAATAAAAAAAATAATTTATTCCAAAGATTTAAAAGAATTGTTTTACCTTATTATTTTTCTTTATTATTTTTTTTACCTTTATTTTATTTTTTTCAAAAATGGCGTTTTAAAAATTTTGATTTTATTTTAAAAAATCTGTTTTTTTTAGGGGGGTTTGATTTTAATTGGTTACCGTTACTTTTTATTTATCTTAATTTATTTTGGTTTCTTTTAAAAAGAATAAATAATAAATTTTTTTATTGGTTTTGGTTTTTTGTTAGTTTATTTTTTTCTTTATATTTTATAATCAATCCTCTTCCCTATCGAGGTTTTATGTGGTTATCTTGGATTTTAATAATTTATTTTGTTGATTTTTTTAAAAAAATTGAAAAAGAAAAGTTTAAAAAAAATGTTTTTATTTTTTCTTTATGGATAATATTTTTAATATTAAATTTTTACGAAAAAAAAATTAATCATAATTTATCCCAATTTGCTAATAAATATCCACCGACTCTATATCATCTTTCTTTTGGTTTGTTTTGGAGTTTGATTTTTTATGAAATTTCAAAAATTAATTTTTTTTCTTTTTTAAAATTAGAAAAAATTCTTTATTTTTTTAGCGTTAATTCCTATTCTTTATTTTTCATTCACTTTTTTATTATTGAATTTTTGGTTTTATCAAAATTTTTATCTTATTTAAATTTTTTTGGTTTATTTTTAATTATTTTATTTTTTTCAGTTATTTTTCAGTTATTAATAAACAAATTAAAGAATAGTTTTATTTTTTTAAAAGCTTAATTATTCCGCTTGAATATTGAAAAGCTTTTTTATGGCGATAAACTATTTCTTTAGGTAGATCTAATTTTTCTCCGACTTTTCTTGAAAGATATTTTTCATATTTTTCGTCATTAATAAAATTAATTTTCAGATTTGATGGTACTTTTAAAGCAAAATCAACAAATTTTTTTTCTAAATAAGGATTGATTAATTGCAAATCAAAAAAATTAGCGACCGCGATGTCTCTTCTTTTATCAATCTCAAGAAGAGGAAGATCATTTCTTATTTTTGCATTTAAATCGACTGAAGGGATATTTTGGTACATATGATAACCGGCTAAAAGAATATCTGGACCTTGACCAGTAAAAACTATTTTAATGCCATCCTCTTTTATCTTTTTTAATACCAAATAAAAAGCGATTGCTAATGGCAGATGGATTTGATTAATTTCTAGTTGATTTTTAGTTAGAATAGAGTGGACAATACTAACTGAGTTTTTGATATCGTTTTTTCCAACACTGACTTCTTTTAATGGTAGTTTAAGAAATTGAGCAATAATTTGCGTATATTTTTTATCAGAAGCTTTTAGCGTTAGTAGTGTATATAATGTAGTTTGAGGAAAATATTTTTTGCAAAAAAAAGCAACGATTGATGAATCAATTCCGCCAGAGACAAGAGTAGCGATTTTTTGGTTTTTAATTCTTTGTTGATAAGAAATAAAAATTTGATCAAAAAGATTGATATAATCATTAATCAATTGATTTTCCATTTTAATATTTTAACTAATTTAATGAAAAAAAATATTTATTATCCCTCAACATTTCCAAAAGAAAAAGAGGAATTGTTGAACACATTGTTGGTCGAATTAGATAAAAAACAAATCAATAATCGGCGGGAATTAGAAAATGAGATTCGCCGTTTTTTGAAAGAAAGAAAAATTAAAGATTATTTTCCTTCTTTTTGGCATCTTTATTTTGTTTATAAAAGAAATTTTAAGAATAAAAAGATAAAAAAACAATTAATTGATTTACTCAAAGTTGTCAGAATTCGTTCATTATCAGGGATAGTTCCTCTTTCGGTTTTTACCACGCCCAAAAACAGTTGTCCTTATAATTGCATTTTTTGTCCAATTGCTAAAAGAGCTCCAAAAAGTTATTTTCCTGATGAGGCGGCTGTCCTTCGCGCTATTCGACACAATTATCATCCTTTTAAACAAACTCTTGATCGCATAATTCAATTTTACCTTTCTGGTCATCCAATTGATAAGGTAGATTTGATTATTCAAGGAGGGACATTCTCTTTTTATGATAAAAAATATCGAGAATGGTTTGTAAAAAAAATTTTTGATTGCTGTAATAGTAATGTTGAAGAATTAATTGTTAAAGGAAGAACTACGAGGAAAAATAGTAGAACATTAGACCAGGCTAAAAAAACTAACGAAAAGGCAAACTCAAGAATTGTTGGAATAACAGTTGAGACAAGACCTGATTTTATTAACGAAAATGAGATTAAATTTTTAAGAAGATTAGGAGTGACTCGAGTAGAATTGGGTGTTCAGCATCCTGATGATAAGATTTATCAAAAAGTACTTCGCGGTCATACCGTCAAAGATGTTGTTGAAGCAACCAAATTATTGAAAGATGCCGGTTTTAAGATAACCTACCATTTAATGCCAGGACTCCCAGGATCTGATTTTCAAAAAGATATTCAAATGTTAAAAAAAATTTTTAATGATAATAATTTCAAACCCGATGGCATTAAATTTTATCCTACTCAGGTAGTAAAAAATAGTCAATTAGCTGAATGGTATCAGAAAGGGCAGTATAAACCAATTGCCAGTGAGTATCTTTATCAATTAACCAGAGAATTTAAAAAAAATATTGTTCCTCCATGGGTAAGAATAAATCGATTAGTCCGTGATTTAACGAGAAAGGATTTAGTTTATGAGAATTTTCCTTCTAATTTTCGTCAAATTATTGAAAAAAAACTAAAAGAAGAAAAAATTTTTTGTCCTTGTATTCGGTGCCGAGAGATAAGAAATAAAAGTGTTGTCGGTCAGGTAAGAATCAATATTATTGAATATGAAGCCAGCGGTGGCAAAGAATTTTTTATCGAAGCCGTTGATGAAAAATATCAACTTTTAGGATTTCTTCGATTGAGAATTCCTTCATTTATTTTTACCAAAAAAAGATTTTTTATTGACTCGCTCAATAATTGTTCAATCATTCGCGAACTTCATATCTACGGTCAGGCGACTCCTCTATCACAAAAAGGCGAGATTCAACATCGAGGTTTAGGGAAAAGATTAATAGCCAAAGCGGAAGAGGTTTCTTTGAGATTTAATCTTAAAAAAATTGCTGTAATTTCAGCTGTTGGTGTTCGTGATTATTACCGGCAGTTGGGATTTGCTGATGATAGAACTGAGTGGGAGTATTTGATAAAAAAAATTTGACTTTTGCATCAAAGATTATTTATATAGTTTATATAATTTTTTGTATTAAATTTTTTTTCAATTGATTTTTTTTATTTTTAAAGCAAGAACGATCTTAAGTTATGATATTTGTTCAACAAAATAAGCTTTTTTTCTAAAGCTAATTTTTGGGCATATAAAAGAGCATGATTATACTCTACTCTTTGATCTCGGCTCATCCAATAGATGACTCCCCTGGTATTTTGGTCAATTTTTTTAATAATTTTTAGCCTTTTTTCTAGCATAATTTATTTGTTATTAAATTTTGTTGCTAAAAAAGTTGTTGCCGGAATGCTTATCATCAAACCAATAGTTGATATTAAAGACCTAACAATCTCTTGAGCAAAGATTTCATAATTTAAAAAATAAAAAATTTTATCACTGTAAAGATAAAGAAGAAGAATTAATGGAAGATTGCTTCCGACATAGATGATAATTATTGTATTGACAACTGATTTAATATGATCCTTTCCAACATCTAAAGCTTTTTTATAAAGTTCAAAAGAAGAGATTTTTTTTATTGATTCTTTTAGTTTAAAGACAATTGATACTTGAGTGACAGTCACATCATCTAAAATACCACTTAAGGCGATGATTATCCCAGCAAGATAAATGCCAAAAAAATTGATTTTTTGATTGGTCAAAACTTGATAAAAATTTAATTCTTCTGATGTTTTTGCTGATATTTTTAAAAAAATGCTTGCTAAATAAGATAAAACTCCAGTGATAATCAAAGCAATAAAAGTACCAATAATAGCAATTGTTGTTTTTTTTGAAAAACCATGACTTAAATAAAAATTAACTGGAATAATAATGGTACAAGCAAAAAGACTAGCGATAATTGGATCATATCCAGCGTTGATATTGGGGATAATTGAGGTAAATAAAATAAAAATAGAAAAGAAAATCGAAAAAATCACACCGAGTGAATTTTTCCCGAGGATAATAAAGGTAATAATTAGAAAAAATAAAAAAACAATCAAAATTTTATCTAAACGATAATAATCCTCAATAAAATATTGATTGTTAATTTTATAAACAATGACTTTATCTTTAATTTTAAAATTTAATTTTTCATCAAAAATTTGGGTGATATTAATTAGTTGATTATTATTAATCTCAATTTGATAATTAATTTTTTTTAAAGAGTTTTTATCATTAATAATTTTTAAATTTCTTATTTTTCCGACAAAGTATTGTTTTTCTTGAGCAAAAATTGGTTTGGTAAAGATTATTAAAATAAAAATAAAAATATAATAAACAATTTTTTTCATATAAAAAGATAAAAATATTAATTAATTATAATTTATCTTGACTAATCTTTAAATTTATTTAATAATTTTTTTAGTTATAAATTTTTTAAAATAATATGTTTAGCCTTTTAAATAAAAAAGCATTAGTAACTGGGGGTTCGCGGGGAATAGGCAGAGGTATTGTTTTAAGTCTGGCAAAACAAGGAGCTGATGTTTTTATTAATTATCACTCAAACGAAGAAGGAGCAAAAAGTGTTGCTGAAGAGGTAAAAAAATTAGGAAGAGAGGCTTTTTTAATTAAGGCTGATGTTTCAAAAACCGATGAGATTAAAAAGATGTTTGAAGAAGTAAAAAATCACTGGGGAAAACTTGATATTTTAGTTAATAATGCCGGCATAGTTGAGTTTACCACGATTGAAAATTTAACTGAAGATAAATGGAATCGATTGATGGAGACAAATCTTAAAGGACAATTTTTTTGTATTCAAGAAGCAGTAAAACTTATGAATCCGGGAAGCAAAATCATTAATATCGCTTCAATTGCTTCAGGTGGAATTGGAGTTGGTTTTCGAGGAATCCCTCATTATTGCGCTTCAAAAGGAGGAGTTGTTGGGATGACTGAAGGTTTAGCTTTAGATTTAGCTTCAAAAGGAATAAATGTTAATGCGATTGGGCCAGGAGTGATTGAAAGCGATATGACGAAAGGTCTTCTTAATGATGAAAAAAGTAAGATGGCTCTTTTAGCTAGAATACCAAAAGGGAGGATTGGTAAACCAGAAGATATTGGTGCTGCTGTTTGTTTTTTAGCTTCAGATGAAGCCGATTATATCACGGGGGCGACTTTGTATGTTGATGGCGGCTGGTTAGCTCAGTAAAGTATTAACCAATTTTTTCTAAAGCTTTATCAAGAGATAATCCTTGTTTGTCTTTTTCTGAAATGATTAATTTTTCTTTATTGTCAAAGATCATTTT
>JBBILA010000002.1:0-38206 GCA_037445105.1 Candidatus Microgenomates bacterium | reverse complement strand
AAAAACTAGTAATTGTTCATAAAAAGAAAGAAGATTAGCAACAAAAAAAGTCTCTTCGAAATCTTCTTGAGTAAATTTTTGATCTTTTAATATAGAAATATAAAAATCTTTTCCATAACCATCAAGATAAAAATATTTATAAGAATAATCAAAAATTATTGATTTTCCATATTCGTTGAGTAATTCATAGTTTTTTTCAGTTAAAATTTGCCCAAAAGTTGCACTATATTCGAAAACAAATCCCTTTTCAGCTAATTTTTTTCTTATCTTTGCCCATTTTTGTTCTTCACTTTTTTTTCCTTTGTGACCTTCATCAACAAAGATAAGATTATTTCCCTCAAAAGCGTTAGCAGATATTGTCACCCCACCGCCTTTTTTTTCTTCAACTAATTTAGTCATTTCAATCACTAAAATTCCATTGTTACTCAGAGATAACTCAGTTCCTGTACTATCAATATAAAGTTTTACAGGGATATTGCTTTTTTTAAGCTCCTCATAATGTTGCTTTGATAAAGATTCATTTGGGGTTAAAAGAATGATATTTTCAGGCTGAAATAATTGATATTGGAAAAATTGATGGTAATTTATATGCATAATTAGAGTTTTTCCAGAACCGGTCGCCATCCAAAAAGCTAATTTTCTTAAATCATTTTCTGTAAATTGATCAAAAATTTTTTTATCTTGTTGCTTTTGATAATTTTTAAGAAAAAGGTTTAGGGAATATAGAAATTGTTGTTTTTTGTTTTTAAGATGATCTAAAAAAATCTCCGTAAAAAGAATTGCCAAATATTGAAAGTATTTTAAATTTATTGGGTCTCTTTTTTCGTTTATTTTTTTAAGATATTTTTGAATATTTTGATCGTATCTTAATAAATCTTCTGTATCAATTTTTAAGTTTTTAATAGATTTCAATGAATTTATGAAATAACTTCTCCCATATTCATCTATACCTTCATTAATCTTTTTAAGGTAATCAAATAAATCTTTAATTTCGGAAAATCCAAAAAGATGAAGAAAATATTTGTTTAAAACTAAATTATTTTCAACTTTCATATTTTTAAAGGAATTTTTTTATATAATCATTAGGTAATAAACAATCTCTTGCCCCTTCAAGAATAATTTCTCGATATTCTTTTGAAGGTATGCCTTTTGTCTTTCCCTCTCTTAAATAAACCCAAGCTTTAAATTTATTTTCATCTTTATCTTTAACTTCTAATTCTTCTCGGTCATAGGCAGACGGATAGCCCTCATATCGATCTAAAGATTTAAGACATTCTTCGTCAATTTCATATAATCCACCCCAAACAATTGTTTTGTTGCAAGGAGTAATGTTTGCTACCGCTCCTTTTCTGTAAAATGAGTAGCCATCATAGATAAATTTATAATTTTCTAAATAAACCCTTTTTATGAAAATTGCTTTTGGACATCGGATTTTCATTTGTTTGAAATTCATATTTGATCCATAAGCAAAGTAATACATTTTAGCCTTCCATTAATTTTTTAAATTCTGACTCGATATATTTGACTTCAAAATCTTTTGGAGTTAAAACACATTTACTATTAACATAGACAACATCAGGAGACCAGGTTTCTATTTCTTTAACAATAAAATCTCTATCTTTTTTTAAATCTTCTTCTGATAAGTTGTCAATAACTTCTCTCCAAACAATTGCTATATCCTTATCATTCTTTTCTCCCAGAACAAATAAATACTTTTTTCCATTATTTCTTGTTTTAATTTTTTTAACCTTAATTCCTAAAAGATAATTAAATGTCTCAGGTATATCAACATTCATTTCTTGAGGTTCACCGACTTCTGAAAGATTAACTTTAAGTTTGTATGAAAATGGATTTTTTAATTGATCAATATTTAAAAGATATGGATTATCTCTGGTTTCAAATTCAAGAAAGTATCTAAGAAGATACTCATCTTTAAACAATTCATGAGCGGTTTCATTTGGTTTAAGATCAATATTATCCAAACTATCTTCGTATTGTTCAAGAATTTGATATTTAAAAAAACCACCGGCGGTTTTTTCATTATATTTTTCTTTTACATCTTTTTCTTTCGAAATACCAGATTTATCATATGCTAAAACCTTTTTCATCCTTGGTAAAACTATATTCAAGAAATGTTCTCCCATTTCTACACCAATCCATTTTCTTTTAAGTTTATGTGATACTGCCGTTGTTGTACCAGAACCAAGGAAGAAATCCATAACTAAATCACCCTCGTTGGATGCTGATTCTACAACACGCTTAAGAAGATGTTCGGAATTTTCTGTAGGGAAATTTTGACTATCACTATATGAAATCAAATCAAACCAGTTATTACCAATCTTTCTAATTTCCGATGGTAAATATTCTACTTTAAAATTATTCGAACCACAATTTAAACAACAACCAAGTTTTTTTACTCCATAACACTTGTTTTTTCTTTTTTTAATATCGTAGTATTTAAATACATTTTCATTAATTTTTTTTATAAATTCTGATTGAGATTCTTTCTCATCATAATAATACAAACTACTGCATTCTACACATTTTAATCTTAGATAGTGTTCTTTAAGTAATTTATCAACTTTTTCTTGCACAAGAGAAAAATGTTGATTTTTGGGAGGATATATTATCTTCCCTAAAAAAATACGATCTGGTGGATTTCTTTCTCCTTGTTTTAAAAATCCAGTCCATTTTAATTGACTAACGTCTTTATTAATAAAAATATCGTATCTAATGTAATTATTTGTTTTAGTCGAATAAATTAGATATTCATTTTCTACTTCAAATTTATTAGGGGTACCGATCGATTGTCTTTTTCTCTTAATAATTATCTCATTTCTAAAATTCTCCTTCCCAAAAATCTCATCCATTAACGGTCTTACAATCCAATTACCATTATAATCACACCTTACAAATATACTTCCTTTCTCATTTAGTAAATCTCTTGCCAAAATCAATCTATTTTCCAATAAAGATATCCATGTAGAATCTTTATACTTTACATTGTAAAGATAATCTGCATCTTTTTCTTTGTTAAACGGTGGATCAATATAAATTGTTTGGATTTTTTCTTTATATTTGTTTAAAAGAATATTCAATGCTTGCCAGTTTTCGCTTTTAATAAGCAAACCATCTAAAAGGTCATCTAAATCTCCTTTTTCTGTCAATTTTTCTAAAAGTTTTTCTTTGAACTCCACAGTAAAGTACTTCGTATCGATAGGTAATTTTTTGTTTTTAAGCTCATCTGAAGACGTAGGTATTTCAAAGCCTAACTCTTGCCATTCTTTTTTTTGCTCTTCATTTTTCCAAATTTCATCATAAAATTCTTCAGGTATCCTATCAGTAGTAATCACATATTCTGTTTTTATCACAAACTTTTTCTTCTCCCAAAGTCTTTTTTGAAAATCTTCAATTTGAGAAAGAAAGTCTATTATCTTCTCGCCAATCTCCCTAACTACTTTTGCTCGTGTGATATGTTTATCTAAAAATTTTTCTTTTTCAAGAATATCAATATTTAAAACTTCAGATTTAATAAAATAATCAAGTTGGGCAGAGAGAAATTTTTTCAAATTTTTATGAATAAAATAATCCCTAGTATTTTTAGCGGTAAATCGGTTAAGATGATAAAAAAGCAATGAAATAGAATTACCATCCTTATCTTTTCTATACTCTTTTTGAAAAAAAAGTTTTATATTGTTATCATGAATTATATAATTGATTTTCTCCTGTTGAAATTTTTTGCTTTTATCACTTTTTTCCTCCCCTTTCTTATTTTTGTCAAATCTCAATTCATAGGCTTTCACTAAAGATTCATCTTTTATCAATTCACGATAGTTAAATCGAATAATTATTGTTTTATCTACAATCTCTACCTGATTATCATCACTTAAAACAAAAAATCTTTGTTTGGTAGCTTTATTAGACCCTAACTCTTCTTTAGCTTCAACAACTCGAAAAATAACTTTGTAATCATTAATTTTGAATGTATAATCTCTAAAAAATAATCCGGTTTTAATATAATATTGATCAGAATTGACCCAATAAAGTTTTACCTCCTCACCATTATATGGAATGGCATATTTATGGTCTTTTATCGAAAATCGATATTGTGGGACAAAATCTCCTTCTTCAAAATAACGTGAGAAAAAATCATATAAATCATTAAAAACATGCAATTTAATCTCTTCGATTTTTTCAAGTGCATCCTTCCTTTCTTTTAAATCTAAATATTTCTGACCTAATGGCGTAACTTTAAATTCATTTTTTAAATCATCCAATTCTGTAAAAGCATTTTTACCTAAAGTTTGAATAATACTTTCTTTCAACTCGGTCAGTTTTTGATCTACGTCAGACAGTCTTTCAGTTTTATGTCTTAAAAAAGCTTCATCAACAATCTCAACTAAATCTTTATTGATAAATTTTTCTATTTGGTCCCTTTTGTAATTTAATATTCGATAAATCCCAAAATCTAAATCAGAGGTGTCAAATTGAAATAAATCTTGAAGTAATTTTTGAAATTTTTTAATTGAATCCATTGTAGATAAAATTCTAACAATTTTTATAATTTTTTACCACATATTTCCTTACCCCAATTATTAATAAAAAAAATCTCAAGTCCTTTTAATTCTTCTTCTTTTTTTATAAAATCACATATTTCTTGAATAAACTTGCTTTTTAAAAAAATATATTCGTCATTATTTGAAATTAAGATTAATATTTTAGAAAAACGGGAAAATTTTTTTACTTGCCTATAACCCTCTTCAATTTTATCTTTTATCTTTTTAATCAATGGTTCCGATTCTAAATTATAAGCTAGATTAAAAACTTTTTTGGATTTTTTAAAACTTGGCCCTCGAATAAATTTTATTTCAATGGCATATTTTTTGTTTTCTTTAGTAGCAATAAAGTCTACTGATTTTTTATTAAAAGTGATGTTATCAAATTTTGATTCAATTAAAAAGGCTGTTCCTCTTAATTCTGAAATTAAATCGTGAAGTATATTTTCAAAATCATTAAATGTTCTTTCATTAAATAACTTATCCTTTGAACTAAAAATATTTTTAAAGTTTTTAATGTTATTCTTTTCTAACTTACAAATTAAACTTTCAAATCTTTGATTAAATATTCCTTCATTTAAAAAAGTAGAGTAAATTCCTTTCTTATCATATTCTCTTATTCTTCTCAATATATTACCCAAATAAACTTCAATTTTTTGATAGTTTTTGTTATTGACATTTATCATTTTTTCGATTTAATTCTACCACCCCCCACCCCCATTTTCCAGAAAAATATTTTTTTATTAAAAAATTTAAAAATTTTATATAATTTTATATTATAAATTTTTAAAAAATGTCTTCTCAATTTCAAAAATATTCTGTTAATCAATATCCTTTAGAAATAATACTATCATGGGTTAAATCGGGAGAGATTGCTATACCGGAAATTCAAAGACCATTTGTCTGGGATACAACAAAAGTAAGAAATCTTATTGATTCTCTTTACAAAGGTTTTCCTGTTGGCTATCTCATCACTTGGAAAAATCCAACAGTTAAATTAAAAGATGGAAAGTTAGCTGAAGGAAAAAAGATTTTAATAGATGGTCAACAAAGAGTAACAGCCCTCACCGCTGCTATTCTTGGAGAACAAATCATTAACAAAGATTATGTAAAAAAAACCATCAAAATCGCTTTTCATCCATTAAAAGATGAGTTTGAAGTTTTAAATCCAGCGATAGAAAAAGATGTTTCTTGGATTTCTGATATATCACCAATAATTTCAGGAAGATATAATATTTATCGTTTTATTAAAGAATATTGTCAAAAAAACCCCAATACGAGTGAAGAAAAATTAAGTGAAATTATAGAAAAACTAAAAGGAATAATGAATCGTCAAATAGGTGTAATTGAACTAAGTGGTGATTTAGACATTGATACTGTTACTGAAATTTTCATTCGCATAAATCGTGAAGGAGTTATTCTCAGTCAAGCTGATTTCGCCATGAGTAGAATCGCTGCCAATGAAACTTATGATGGATCTAATTTTAGAAAAGCCATTGACTATTTTTGTCATTTATCAATTCATCCTGAATTTTATAATCAGATAGACGAGGTTGATAAAGATTTTAAAAATACTGAATATTTTTCTAAAATATCTTGGTTAAAAAATGAAAATGATGATTTATATGATCCAGATTATAAAGATCTTATAAGGGTAATATTTACAACCGAGTTTAAAAGAGGAAAATTAGCTGACTTAGTCAGTCTTTTATCCGGCCGCAATTTTGAAACAAAAACCTTTGAAGAAAACATAATAGAAGATACTTTTCATAGGTTAAAAAAATCTTATTTCTCATTTGTTAATGAAACTAATTTTAAACGTTTTGTAATGATTATTAAATCTGCTGGATTTATAGATAAATCAATGATTAAATCACAAAATGTTTTAAACTTTGCTTACAGTTTATATTTGCTTTTAAAAAGTCTAAATTATTCATCAGAAAAAATTGAAAAATATGTTAGACGTTGGTTTGTCCTATCAATTCTAACTGAAAGATATTCTGGCTCTCCTGAATCAAAAATCGATCGAGATATAAGATTAATAACTCAAAAAGGAATTGAAAAACATCTTGAAGAAACAGAAAAAGCAGAATTATCAGATGGATTCTGGAACTCAGCTTTAATGCAGCATCTTGAATCATCGCTTGCTAATAATCCTTATTTTAGTGTCTTTTTAGCAGCTCAAGTAAAAAATAGGAATAAAGGATTTTTATCAAAAGAAATTACCGTTGCCGATCTAATATCACATCGAGGAGATATCCACCATATTTTTCCAAAAGATTATCTCAAAAAAAATGGAGTAAATAAAAATGATTATAATCAAATTGCCAATTATGTTTATATGCAGTCTGAAATCAACATAAAAATTGGTAATAAAGCTCCAAAAGATTATTTAAAAATTGTTTTAAATCAACTTAAAAATAATCAAATGGAAATTGGCGCAATAACAGATCAAAAATCCTTAATAGAAAATCTTAAAGAAAATTGCATTCCTGAAATGATTTTTAACGCTGATTTTTATCAATATAATAATTTTCTTGAAGAGAGAAGAAAATTGATGGCTAAAAAAATAAAAGAATACTATTTTAGTTTATAAAATTTTTTCTACCACCCCCCCACCCCCATTTTCCAGATTACTAAAAGTAAGATTTTAAAAAAATGAAGTTGGATTAATTTAAAATTTATTCCAAAAAGTCTTTTAATTTTCTTGCTCTTGTGGGATGTTTTAATTTTCTTATTGCTTTGGCTTCGATTTGACGAATCCTTTCTCTGGTTACCTTAAACTCTCGACCAACCTCCTCAAGCGTTTTAGGCTTACCATCTTCAAGCCCAAATCTCATCACCAAAACTTTTTTTTCCCGAGGAGATAGAGTATCAAGGACCTTTGATAAAGCATCTTTTAAAAGCTCGCGAGACACCTTATCATACAAAGACGGCTGATTAGCATCGCTAACAAATTGCTCTAAGGTCGTCTCCTTATCATCACCAATTGGCGTTGATAAAGACCTTGGCTGCTGAGAAATCTTAATCAAATTTTCCACCTCATCAACACTCATCCCCATCTCTTTAGCCACCTCTTTATTTGTTGGTTCTCGACCTAATTTTTGAGTCAATTTTCTTTGGATTTTATAAAAACGATTAATATGATCAACCATATGGACAGGGATTCTTATCGTTCTTGATTGATCTGCTATCGCTCTGGTTATCGCCTGTCTTATCCACCAAGTAGCATAAGTTGAAAATTTAAAACCCCGTCGCCAATCGTACTTTTCTACTCCCCTTATCAAACCTTTATTTCCCTCTTGAATCAAATCCAAAAAAGACAGTCTTCTCCCTAAATACTTTTTAGCAATTGAAACTACCAATCTCAAATTGGCTTTAATTAATTTTTCTTTAGCTTTTTGATCACCTTTTTCATATCTTTTTGCTAACTCAATCTCCTCTTCAAAAGTCAATAAAGGAGTTTTTCCTATCTCTTTTAAATACATCTTTATTGGATCAAGAGACTCTCCATGCTTTAAAACTAATAATTGTTCTAACTCTTTTTCCATCTCTTCAATTGTCTTTTTTGCTTCCATCTCTTCTCTGTTAGAAATCGTCTCAAAAATATCAATTCCTTCTTTTAAAGCCTTATCAAAAAAATCATCGATCTCTTCAATATGTTTTTCTGGTTCTGAATAAACAAGCAAAATATCATCTTGCACTAAAAAACCATCTTCTTTTCCTTGCTTTAAAAGTTCTTCTAAAGTTCGAGGAAGTTTGTGTTTTGTCATAGATAAATAATTTTACTAATGATAAAGGTTTTTTTCTACTCGTTTTAATTCTTCGTTTAGAGATTTTAATTTATCTTGATTATTATCTTGATCTTCTAACATTTTTCTAATCTGTCTTTTTAAAGAATTTTTTTTAATTTCTAATAATAATTTTTCGATATTTTTATTATCCAAAAATCCTTCGTCAATTGATGAATAAAGATAAATCTCATCAAAAACTTTTTTAAGCTCTAAAGGAAGTTCTTTGATAAATTCATTTAAAATAAATTTTTTTTCTTGATTTTTATTTTGATAATCTAAAAATACCTTTAAAATTTTTTGAAAAGATAAAAAACTAAAATCTTCAACTGATAAAATTTTAAAAATCGTTTTGCTCAAATAAAAAGGATCATCGTTTTGAAATAAATAACTCAAAAGATATTTTTCTAAAAATAACTCTCTTTCTTTTATTTTTAAAGACTGGCTTTTTGAAAAAACCGTCAGTTTTTGTTTTTTGTTTTTCTTAATTCTTAAAATCAACTCTTCAACGCTTTTTTCATCAACACCAAGAAACTGAGCAACTTTTTTGACATAATAAGACTTGACAATTGGATTATTAATTCTTTCAATAAAAGGTAAAACTTCATCAGCAATCTTTTTTTTAGAAAACGGTGTTTCTTCCGGATATTTTTTCTTTGCCTCTTCCATCAAAAAATCATAAATTGGTATTGAATTTTTCAAATCTTTTTTAAAAAGAAAAATGTCTTTTCTTACTGCCTCATCAGGATCTTTGCCGCCGGTTATTCGAACCACTCTGACATCAAGTTCCAATCTCTCTGCTTCCTCTATCCCCCTTTTTGTTGACTCAACTCCAGCTGCATCAGCATCTAAAGTCAAAGTAATTCTTTCGGTATATCTTTTTAAAAGCAATAGTTGTTCGTTTGTTAATGCTGTTCCTTTGACAGCAACAAAATTTTTAAAACCAAACTGATAAGGAACAATCATATCAAACTCTCCTTCAACAATATAAACATTATTTTTTTCTTTGATTGCTTCTTTGCTGAGATTAATACCAAATAAACTTTCTCTTTTATGATAAATAGGAGTTTCAGGAGTATTGATATATTTAGCTTCTTTTTTTTCTTCATCTAAAACTCTCCCGGAAAAACCGAGAATATTTCCTCGACTATCTTTGATAGGAAAAATCAGTCTTCCTCGAAATCTATCATAAAAATTATTTTTTTCTCCTTTAACAAGAAGACCATTTTCAAAAATTTCTTCATCACTAAAACCTTTTTTATTTAGAAAAGATTTTAATGAATCCCAAGAATTAGGAGCATAACCCAGATCAAACAGTTTAACTGTTTCTTCTTTTATACTTCGTTTTTTTAAATAATTTAAAGCTTTTTCTCCATATTTTTCTTTATGTAAAATAAAAGAAAAAAACTCGGCAGCTAAAAAATTCATCTGAAAAAATCTTTCTTTTTTCTTCCAGATTTTATCTTCAAAGTTAATTTTTTTCAAAATCACTCCAGTTTTTTTTGCCAACTCTTTTAAAGCCTCAACAAAGGTAATATTTTCCCATTTCATCAAAAATTTAAAAATATCACCGCCATCATTACAGGCTCCAAAACAATGCCAAATCTGACGCTCAGGAGAGACAATAAAAGAAGGAGTTTTTTCGTTGTGAAAAGGACAGAGGGCTTTAAAATTTTTCCCGGCTTTTTTTAAGGTAATAAAACTACCGATAAAATCAACAATATCAATTCTTTTTTTTATCTCTTCAACTGGATTTTCCATAATTTTATTTTTTAAAAATCTTTTGCTTTTTAACTTCTTTTCAAATATGCCTCAATAAAACCATCAATCTCCCCATCTAAAACTTTCTCAACATCAGTCTCTTCATAATCAGTTCTTAAATCCTTAATAAGCTTATAAGGATGAAGAACATAACTTCTTATCTGTCTTCCCCACGAAGCGATTGTACCGGTTTTAAACTCAGAGATAGTTTTTTGTTTTTTTTCTTCTTCCCTCTGCCAGAGTTTTGCCCGAAGAATTTTTAAAGCATTTTCTCGATTGGCTCCCTGATATCTTTCTGTCTGAGAAGTAACAACAATTCCGGTAGGCTTATGAATGAGTCTCACAGCCGTAGATACTTTATTCACATTTTGACCTCCATGACCACCAGCTCTAAAAAAATTCCATTCTAAATCCTCCTCTTTTATCTCTATCTCTTTATCTTCAATCTGAGGCAAAACCTCAACTAAAGCAAAAGAAGTTTGGCGAAGCTTATCGGCATTAAAAGGAGACTGACGAACTAATCGATGAACACCGGCCTCAGACTTCAAATATCCATAAGCAAAATTGCCTTTGACATTGATGACTGAGCTTTTGATTCCTGCTTCCTCTCCGTCCACTCTATCAACCTCTTCCCAACTCCAATTTTTTCTTTCAAAAAATCTGGTATACATCCTAAAAAGCATTAAAGACCAATCCATTGCTTCTGTCCCTCCTTGACCAGCTTGGATAAAAAAAATCGCATCGTTTTTGTCATAACGACCTGATAAAAAAAGAGTAATTTCATATCTATCAACAATTTTTTTTACCTCAGCCAACTCACCCTCTTCAAACAAAATCTGAGCCATCTCTAGATCATCAATTTCTTCTTTAAGCTCATTAATTTTTTTCATCACCTCGCCGGCTTTTTTTGGATCAGACCAAAAATCTGTTTTTAAAGTATCTTTTTCTAATTCCTTCAACTGTTGTTTTTTTAAGGGTAAATTCGCTTTTAATAAAATATTGTCTAGTTTTTTTCTTAACTCATCTTTATCCATAAGAATAACCGATAAAAATGTAAATGTTAGCTTTACTTATTATATAAAGAAGATTATTTAAAATCACTACCAAAAATGATTACTAAATCAGCTGGATCATCTTCGGGCAGACTTTCTTCTTTAAAAGAAGAGGTATAGTCTTTTAAATCTTTTTTTACCATCTCTAAAATTGATGATTTTGATTTTTTGACTTTTAAAACAGTAGTTTGATAATCATAATTATCAGCATTACCTATAATTATCTCATGATATCCTTTCTCTAATAAGATAGATTTGACCTTGGCGGCTTTGCCAGCAACTCCTGAACCATTTAACACCTGAATTTTTAAATTCTCTTTTTTAAAAGAAGGTGTTGGTGATGGAGTCAATGTCGGAATTAAAGTTGGAGTTGGAGAAATTTTCTTTGAAGATAATTTATTTTTAATTGAATTAAAATTAAAAACTAAAAAGAAAATCAAAAAAGAAAAAACAAAAGAACTAATAAATAAAAAAACATCTTTTTTTGAAATCGAAAATTTAAAATCTATCTTTTCCTTAAAAGAAGGTAAATTGCCCGCTGATTTAATTAAAGAAAACTTTTCTTCTCTATCAAAGATAAAAGCACCAAAACAAACATCGTATAAAAGAACTGGAAAGACTTTTGATTTATCAACAATAAGATTATTTAAATATAGTTGATAAAAATTAGCAATAATTCTTTTTAAAGGATTAGTCCAGATACCAACTGATTTAGTAAAAATATCTTGCCTAATTTTCTCTGATTGAGAACCAGAAATAATAATCCGATTTATTTTATATTTATCAATCTCTAATTTTTCGCTGAGTTCTTTTAATTTTTCCTCGGCTTTGTCATCTTCTTTTAATGGAAGATAAAAATTATTATCAGTTAATAGTCCAAAATTATCATAAAGATAACCGCTTAAATAGTCTTTTTCAAAAGAAACATATAAAATATTTTCTTTTTTATCTAAACGAAGAGTTTTTTCAAAAAGTTTAAAAAATACTAAAGTCTCGGGAATCACCTTAACAATTTTTAAATTGATCAAAAAAGCTGCTTGTTGATATTTTTCAAAAACCTCTTTTTTTAAGCCGTAAAAACTTAAGATCTTTTGATCTTTGTTTTCTTTAATAAAATAATCAAAAACCATCTCTTCTAAAGAGGATGATAAAACCGCTCTTGCTTTGTCAGCAATAAAAGAATTTAAAGCAGAAAAAGCAATATCTGACGGAATCTGGGTCCGAAAATAAAAAAATGATTTTTGAGGCAATATCAATACTATTTTATTGTCCTTGTTTTTTTCATCAAGGCTGACTACTTCTTTGATTGCCGAAGCTAGAAGATCAATATTTTCTGGCTGGCCATCTTTTAAAAGAGAGATCTCGTGTTTTTTAGTAAAATAAAAAATTTCTTCTTGTTTTAAAAAACTAGTTTTTTTCAAAGAAAAAATTTTAATAATCTTTTCATTAAGATAAAGATATATCATATAATAGAAATATAGAATATTTAATATAAAATATCAATAACTTTTCCTTAAAGATTTTTTATGCTATTATAAAATTGATTATGAAAAATATCATTGAAGATCTTGATAAAAAATTATCGGAAAATGGCATGCCGTATCGCTATTTTTTTCTTTTCTCTTTTTTTGCTGTTATTGTTGGTGTTTTCGCGGGTTTTTTAATTTTAAAACTTCAAAATAAAAATATTGCAACAAAATCTTCAACCTCAATAAAGACTGAAAAAACTGTTGGTATCGTTGACAAAAAAACTTTTAAAGACTCAGCAGAAGGGATTTTAAAAGAAGGAGGCATTGATGGCGAAGGTAATTTTCACTTAGAGCGACCAGGAGGCGAGTCTCAAAACGTCTATCTTACTTCAACTACTGTTGATCTATCTTTTTATGTCGGCAAAAAAGTCAGAGTCTGGGGTCAAACCTTCTCTAGTGAAAAGGCTGGCTGGTTGATGGATGTTGGTTTAGTTGAAATTCTTAAATAAAAATGATTATCTTTGATAAAGTTTCAAAAAAGTTTCCCTTAGGAAATTATGGATTAGAGGATGTTTCTTTTGAAATCGATGATAATGACTTTGTTTTTTTAGTTGGTCCATCAGGAGCTGGAAAAACAACTGTTATTAAATTAATCCTAAAAGAGTACCAACCAACTTCAGGATCAATAATTATTGATAATGAAGATCTCTTATCGCTTTCTTTTAATAAGATCAGTCTTTTAAGACAAAAAATTGGCGTAGTTTTTCAGGATTTTAAAATTCTTAACGATAAAAATATTTTTGAAAATATTGCTTTAACTTGCAAAATCCAAAACCTCTCTTTTAAAGAGACTAAAGAAAAAGTCAGAGAAGCTTTAAGTCTTGTTAATCTTGAAGATAAAGAAGAACTTTTTCCTATTCAATTATCAGCTGGCGAACTTCAAAGAGTCGCTATTGCCAGAGCAATCACCGGCAATAAAAAATATCTTATTGCTGACGAACCAACCGGAAACCTCGATCCAAAAACCACTTGGGAAATTATGAAAATTTTTAAAAAACTAGAAGGTAAAAAAACAATCATCATTGCCACTCATAATAGTGATATTGTTAACAGTCTAAAAAAAAGGGTTTTGGTTTTAAAAAATGGTAAATTAATTAAAGATAAAAGAAAAGGAGGTTATGATCTATGAAAGAAATTCTTTTATCAATCAAAAGAACTCCTTATCAGTCTTTAGCGAGTTTTCTTGTCTTATTTTTCACCGTTTTTTTATCAATGATTCTTTTTATTTCTTTAACATTTTTATATGGATTATTAAATTATCTTGAGACTAAACCCCAAGTGACTGTCTATTTTAAATCAAACACTCCTGAAAATAATATTTTTAAAATTAGAGATGAGTTATCCCAATCAGGAAAAATCTTGTCAATCAAATACATCTCTCAAAAAGAAGCTTTCAAGATTTATCAAGAAGCCAATAAAGACAATCCTCTTCTTCTTGAGATGGTAAGTGCTGATATTTTTCCTCCATCACTTGAAATCTATGCAAAAAAACCGATTTTTTTGCCAGAGATCGCTGAGTATTTGAAAAAACAAGGAGATGTTGATGAAGTTCAGTATCAAAAGGATTTGGTTGACCAACTTTTATCTTTAACAAATTTTATCAGAAAAGGAAGTCTGATATTTTTTATCTATCTTTTAACGATGTCAATTTTAGTCTTAACAACCACTACTCTTTTCAAAATCGCTTTAAAAAAAGACGAAATTGAACTTTTAAAACTTCTTGGCGCATCAAAATCATTTATTAGAAGACCTTATATCAAAGAAGGTTTATTTATGGGGTTTATCACCTCTTTATTTTCTTTTTTAATCATTGTTGGTTTATTTTTTTATTTTTTACCTTTTTTAAAAGAATATTTTATTGATGTCCCTCGTCTTTATCTTAATTTAGGAATGATTAATTTTAATATTTGGCCTTTAAATATCTATTTTTTTGCTTTTGTTTATCTTTTATCTCTTATTTTCAGCTGTACAATAACCACTATTTCTTCATATCTAGCCACTAACAAATATCTGAAATAATAATCAATAATAAAAATACAAAATAATTTTGACTTTTGCCTTTTGATTTTTAAATTTTTATAATGTTTTTATGACACTTAAAAAAATCTCTTTTATTTTTTTATTCATATATCTTTTAATAATAACTCCTATTTTTGCTCAAAATGATAATCAGGCTTCTAATCTTCAAAAAAAAATCAACGAATACCAGCAAAAATTAATTGAACTCCGCCAACAAAAAAATACTTTATCTTCTCAGATCCAATATATGGACACCCAAATTTATTTAACCACTTTAAAAATCCAAGAAACCGAAGAAAAAATCAAAAATACTGAAAAAGAAATTGACATTTTAGAATCAAGAATAGACAATCTTGATGAATCTTTAAATAAGATATCAAAAATATTAATAAATAAAATTGTTGAAAATTATAAACAAAAAAAAATTTCTTTGATAAATTTTTTACTTAATAGTCATAGCGCTAATAATTTTTTTCTAAAACTTAAATATATTAAAACCGCAAGAAACAACAACCAAAAACTTCTCATTCAAGTCCAAGAAGCAAAACTTAACTTTGAAGAACAAAAAAAACTTAGAGAAGAAAAAATCACTGAACTGGAAAATCTCAAAAAAACCTTAAATTACCAACAAGCTGATCTTAACAATCAAAAATTAGCCAAAAAACGACTTCTTGAAGAAACCCAAAATAATGAACAAATTTATCAATCGCTTCTTGCCAAAGCTCAAGCAGAGTATCAAGCAATTCAAGGAATCATTGCCGGAGGAGGAACTGAAAAAAAGATAAGAGAAGTCAAAAAAGGCGATATTATTGGAACAATTATTGCCGGCCCATCTTGTAATTCTTCAGGATCGCATCTTCATTTTATCATCCAAGAAAATGGTCAAGTTCAAAATCCTTTTAACTATCTTAAACCAGTTGATTACTATGATTATTCTGGAGGAGATTATTGGAATCCAATTGGGAGTCTCGACTGGCCAATCTCTTCTCCAATAGAGTTTTATCAGGGTTTTGGTGAAACCTGGGCAATAAAAAATACTTGGGTAGGAAGCATCTATAAATTTCATAATGGAATAGATATTTTTGGATCTTCTTATTCCATCTATGCAATTAGTGACGGTGATTTGTATAGCGGAAGCTATAATGTTGGTTGCATTTTGTCTTATATAAAATTAGTTCATAAAGACTCTAATATATCTACTTTATATCTTCATGCTTATCCTCAATAAAAAATTGTTGTTTATAGACTATAGACAAATTCTTTAAAAATATTTATAAAATTGTTATGAAAAAAATTTTTGTTTTTTTTCTTCTTTTGTTTTTTTTAACAAAAAATGTCTATGGGCAATCAAAGATTTTAATTAATGAATTTTTAATTGATCCTCAACCTCAAAAAGTAGAAATCATCAATATAGGAAGCGATTCGGCTGATCTTTCTGGGTGGATCATCGATGACTCGGGTGGATTAAACCATTTTACTATCCCAAATTCAACCATCATTTACCCTAATTCTTGTTTGGTTTTTTCTGGAGACTTCAACTTAAACAAATCCTCTTTTGATACGATTAGACTAATTAATAACTCAGAAATTATTGACTCTTTTTCTTATCAATCAAGTTCAGGTTCAGGAATCTCATATGTCAGACTTCCTGATGGAGAAAATAATTGGACAACTGCTGAAGCTAACATTGGTTTTTTTAATCAAAATCCGCAAATAAGCTGCATCTATCAACCTCAAACACCAACACCCTCAATAACCCCAACAATCACTTTAACACCCACCTTCCCGCCTTCTTCAATAACTCCAACAACCCCTCCCCAACCAACCCCAACACCCATTTCTTATGAAAAAATTTATCTTTCTGAGATGATGGTTAATCCAAAAACCGGAGAAAATGAATGGGTAGAAATTTATAATGATAATGATTTTGAGGTTTTTCTAGACAACTGGTTTATTGATGATTTAGAAAACGCCGGTTCAGCACCAAGAAGATTTTCTTTAATAATCCCTCCTAAATCCTATCAAATCCTTAATCTTTCTTCACCAATTTTTAATAATAACGGTGATCAAATAAGACTTCTTGATTTTAATAAAAACTTAAAAGATAGTTTTGAATATAGTTTTTCTCTTGAAGATAAAAGTTGGGGAAGAACTAATTTTTCTGACGATAATTTTTGTTTAATGGATAAAACTCCTCAAGAAAAAAACTCAAACTGCCTTCAAGAAACCGATAACTCTTCAATAATAAAAAAAACAACTCCAACCGCAAAACCTTCAACAATTGAGAAAAAAAATAATTCAGTCCAAAATAAAATTCAACCATCACTATTTTTCTTCAATCAACAAAAAAATTTTTCCTATGAAAAATCGCCTCAAATTTTAGGAATATCAACTTCTCCGATAAAAAACCAAGCAAAAAAACCAGTTTTATTAATAAGACAACTAACTTTAATATCTTTTTTATATTCTATTTTGACTATTTTTAGCGTTTTAACTAAAATAAAATTTAGTTATGGAAAAATTGAAAAAATTTTTTCAAGAATTGTTTATTCCCCATGAAAAAAATAATTATAAAGGAAAAGCTCTTCAATTAGATTTTTTAACCTTATATCTTATCTTTGCTTTTTTTATTAGTATTTTTTTTAAAAAATACAATATTAATATTTTAGGTTTTGCTACTGATATCACCATTAACAAGCTTTTTGAATTAACCAATAAAGAAAGACAAAAATATCATCTTCCGAGCTTAAATTATAATGAAAAACTTGCTCAGGCAGCCTATCTTAAAGCTCAAGATATGTTTAATAAAAACTACTGGGCTCATTTTGCTCCTGACGGCACTACTCCATGGGAGTTTATCTTAAAATCAGGCTATAATTACGAGTACGCTGGCGAAAATTTAGCTAAAAACTTTTTATTTAGTGATGATGTGATTGCCGCCTGGATGAGATCACCAACTCATAAAAAAAATATTTTAAAAGAAGAATATACTGATGTTGGTTTTGCCGTAGTTAATGGGATTTTAAATGGTGAAGAAACTACTCTTGTTGTTCAAATGTTTGGCAAACCAAGCTCATCATCAATTGTTGCCAACACCAACAACAATCAAGAAAACTTACTAAATCAAAAAATTTTAAATGAAGAAAAAAGACCAATAGTTTTAGCAGAAACTGCAAAAAAAAACAATAATTACAGTAATATAATTTTTAATACTAACTTTGTCTTTTTCGTTTTTCTTTTAATTGCTTTAATGATCGATATTTATTTTATTGCTAAACTCGAAATTGTCAGAATCAGCGGAAAAACACTTGCTCATTTTATATTTATTTTATTTATTATCATAAGTTTTATAATTATATCTAAAGGATCAATCATTTAAAAAAATATGGAAAAATTAAAAAAATATTTAAAAAATGAGTTTAAAAAAAAGGGTTTTGATTATTTAATTTTGCTTACTGGAGGAATCTTTTTTTTGGTTGCGATCAATTACTTTAAAGGAGAAAGATTTTTAGAATTTATTATTATTCTAGCTTTTTCTTGTTTTTATATTTTTTGGGGATTTTATCATCATGCAATTAATGATAGTATTTATATAAAAAATGTGGTAGAATATATATTAATTGCTTTTATAGTATTATTTTTGATAAAATTAATTTTAATACCATAATGAAAGGATTAATTTTAGCCGGAGGATTAGCAACAAGACTTCGGCCTTTAACTTGGGTCACTAACAAACATCTTCTTCCAATTTATAATAAACCAATGATTTTTTATCCTATTCAAGCTCTCGTTAAAGCAGGAATCAAAGAAATTCTTATCTCTACCTCACCTGATCATGCTGGACAGTTTGCCGAGCTTTTAAAAAGTGGTAAAGAGTTTGGTGTTAAATTTTATTACTCTATCCAAGAAAATCCAAAAGGAGGAATCGCCAATGCTATCGGACTAGCAAAAGAGTTTGCTGAAGGATCAAAAATCGCGGTTGTTTTAGGAGATAATATTTTCGGTTATGATTTAAGGCCAGCAATAGAAAAGTTCAAAAAGAAAGATAAAGGAGCAAAGGTCTTTGGAGTAAGACTACCAAATATGCAATCAAAAAATTATGGAGTGATTGAGATGAATGAAAAAGGAGAAGTGATTTCAATTGAGGAAAAACCAGAAAAACCAAAATCAGACATTGCTCAGGTAGGAATTTATTTTTATGATAATCGGGTCTTTGACTTTGTCAAAAAATTAAAACCATCAGCAAGAGGAGAACTTGAGGTCACTGATTTAAACAATCTTTATCTTAAAGAAAAAACTTTAGAGTGCGAGCTTATAGATTGGTGGATTGATGCTGGGACATCGCATGATGAACTTTTAAGAGCTAATAATTTAGCGGCAGAAAAAATTAAACAAGGACTCTTATAAATAAAATTAATGGATCAAACCGAGATAATTGCCATTATTATCATCACTATCACCACTATATTAATGATTGCTGTTGGAATTCAATTGATATCCTTAATTAAAGATTTAAGAAAAACAATAAAAAAAATTTATTATTCTCTAGATGAAGAAGATTTGAAAAAAAGTCCTCATAAAGCCGGTGACAAAAAAACTCATAAAAAGATATTGATTATTAATTCAATTTTAGATAAAATTAAAGTTTTGACATTAGATTTAAGAAATAAACCAAAAAAGGTTTTTGTAAAAGAAAAATAAAATTGACTTTGACTTTTTTATTATGTATGATATAATAGTTTTTCGACCCCTCACTAATTTCCTTAGGGGTGTTTTTTGTTATTAAAAAAATCATTTGATAAAAACTACTAAAAATGGTTAAAAAAGATAATCCGCAAATTAAAAATAAAAATTTAATCTTAGGAAGAAACTATAAAGAAGAATTACCAAACTTAATAGAAGTTCAAAAAAATTCTTGGCAAAACTTTCTTGAAAAAGAACTTAAAGAAACCCTTGAGGAGTTTTTTCCTATTGAAGATTACACCGGTAAAAAATTTACTCTATTTTTTGATGATATTTTTTTTGGCGAACCAAAATATCCTCTTGATCTTTGTATAAGAAAAAAACTTACTTATGAATTTCCTGTTTATGCCAAACTTAGACTTTTAAATAAAAAAATCAATATAGAGAAAAAACAAGATGTCTATCTTTTTAATCTTCCTAAAATGACTGATCGAGGTACTTTTATCATCAATGGTATAGAAAGAACAATTATCAATCAAATAACCAGATCTCCGGGAGTCTACTTTACTGCTGAAATTGATAAAACTAGCGGTCTTACTTTATACAATGCCGAAATCAGACCTTATATTGGAGCCTGGATTGATATCACCATCAATAAAAATAATCTGATTGAAATGAAAGTTAATAAAAAAAGAAAATTTTTAGCAACAGTCTTTTTGAAATTATTTGAAGAGGATGAGGCTAAAATCTTAGGAGAATTTAGCTCATTGGATAAAGATCTTATTGAAAAATATATTTATCCAACCTTAAAAAAAGACTCTATTAAAACCAAAGATGATGCGGTTTTGGAAATTTATAAAAAAATAAGACCAGGTGAACCTCCTATTTTAGATAATGCTTATGAAACGATAAATAATTTATTTTTCAATCAAAAACGTTATTCACTAGCTAAGGTAGGCAGATATAAAATAAATAAAAAACTTGGTCTTAATTTAGAAATTAGCAAAGAAAACTTTCTTCTAAAAAAAGAAGACATCTTCGAAACAATAAAATATCTTGTTAACCTAACAAAAGGTAAAGGAGAGTTTGATGATATTGATCATCTAGGAAACAGAAGATTAAGAACAGTTGGGGAGTTAGTTAATCTTTATGGAATAAGAGTAGGGATGGTAAAAGTAAGTCGAGAAATCAAAGAAAGAATGAGTTTGATTTCAGGAGAAACTAATGTCACTCCTTCACAAGTTGTTAACTCAAAACCTTTAACTATTGCGATAAACTCCTTTTACAGAACCAGTCAGTTATCAACTATTGTTGATCAAACAAATCCTTTATCTGAACTTGATAATCTACGAAGAATAACTGTAGGCGGACCGGGTGGTATTGAAAAAGAGAGAGCTTCCTTCTCTATCCGAGATATTTCTTCATCTCAATATGGAAGAATTTGTCCAATAAGAAGCCCGGAAGGACCAAATATTGGTGTGGTTACCTATATGGCAACTTATGCTCGAGTTAACGAATATGGATTTTTAGAGACTCCTTATAGAAAAGTTAATAATAGAAAAATTACCGATGAGGTTGTTTATCTTCAAGCTGATGATGAAGAAAAGTATTATATAACCTCAAATGATATTAATATTAATGAAAAAAATGAAATTGTTGATAATATTGTTGTTTGTCGTTTTAAAGGCGAGATAATCGAGGTACCTGCAGAAAAAGTTGACTTTATTGATTTATCACCAAGACAAGTCGTCGGTGTCTCGGCAGCTCTTATTCCTTTCTTACAAAATGATGATGCTTCCCGTGCCTTGATGGGTACTCACATGCAATGTCAAGCTGTTCCTCTGATAAAACCTGAAGCACCTGTTGTCGGAACCGGTTTTGAAGAAAAAATTAGCGTCGCTTTAAATAGAACAATTAAAGCTCCAGAAGATGCCGTGGTTAAATATGTTGATGCTAAAAAAGTTGTCTTAAAAGGAAAAAGTGGAAAAATCTGGGAATATAATCTAGAAAGATTTGTTAAAACCAATAAAGATGTTTGCTTTGATCAAAAACCAAGAGTCGAAAAAAATCAAAAGATAAAAAAAGGTGAGGTAATCATTGATGGACCATCAACTGAAAACGGAAAACTTGCCTTAGGAAAAAACTTATTAGTCGCTTATTGTTCTCTTAATGGTTTAGGATATGAAGATGGTTTTGTTATCTCTGATCGATTAGTCAAAGAAGATATTTTTACCTCAATCACAATGGAAGAATTTATTGCTGATTTAGTCGACACAAAATTAGGTCCGGAAGAATTAACCAGAGATATCCCCAACGTTCGAGAAGAAGTCCTGGCTAATCTTGACAAAAATGGATTAATCAATATTGGCACCGAAGTTAAAGGCGGTGATATTTTAGTAGGTAAAGTAGCTCCAAAAGGTGAAAAAGAATTAACTGCTGAAGAAAGACTTCTAAGAGCAATCTTTGGTGAAAAGGCAAAAGATATCAAAGATACCTCATTGAGAGTTCCTTACGGAAAAAGAGGGGTAGTGACCAATATTGAGATTATTGATGCAAAAAAAGATCCCAATGAACTTGAACCAAGCGTTATCAAAAGAATTATCATTAATACTGCTCAATTAAGAAAAATCACTGTTGGTGATAAACTTGCTGGAAGACATGGTAATAAAGGAGTGATCTCAAGAATTCTTCCTCAATGGGACATGCCTTATCTTGAAGATGGTACTCCTGTTGATGTGATTATCTCTCCTTTATCAATTCTTTCAAGAATGAATTTAGGTCAGCTTTTTGAAAGTTTGTTAGGAATTATTGCCAGTAAAAATAACCTCTCAATCTCTATTCCGGTTTTTGAAAAAATAAAAGAAGAATTTATTATCAAAGAATTAAAAAAACTTAATCTTCCAATTGATAATAAAGTTACTCTTTATGATGGCCAAACAGGCTTGCCCTATGAAAGAAAAGTCCTTGTGGGAACAACTTACATTATGAAGCTTATCCATATGGTTGAAGATAAATTCCATGCTCGATCAATTGGACCATACTCATTAGTTACTCAACAACCTTTAGGAGGAAAATCACAGCAGGGTGGTCAAAGATTTGGAGAGATGGAAGTCTGGGCTCTTGAATCTCATCGTGTCCCCTATACTCTCCAAGAAATGCTTACTATAAAAAGTGATGATGTCAGAGGAAGAACAAAAGCTTTTGAATCAATTATTAAAGGTTTAGATATTCCTCAATCATCAGTGCCTGAATCTTTTCATGTTCTTTTAAAAGAATTAAATGCTTTAGGATTATCAATTGAATATCTTAAATAAAAAAACTATGAATAATAATGATCTAAATTTAATTGATTTTTCCGGATTAAAAATCACCCTTGCCTCTCCTGAGGTGATTATTAAATGGTCTCATGGAGAGGTAACAAAACCAGAAACGATAAATTACCGAACTTTTAAAGCAGAAAAAGATGGTCTTTTTGACGAAAGAATCTTTGGACCAACAAAAGATTATGAATGTTATTGCGGAAAGTACAAAAGAATAAGATACAAAGGGATTATCTGTGATCGATGTGGGGTTGAAATAACCACTTCAGCAGTAAGAAGAGAAAGAATGGGTCATATTAAATTAGCTTCTCCTATCGCTCATATTTGGTATTTTAAAGGACCATCATCGGTTTTAAGTATTGTTTTAGATATTCCTCCTCAATCTTTAGAAAGAATTATCTATTATGCTTTATATCTTGTTAAAAAAGTCCACGAAGAAAAACAAAAAAAAGCCATTAAAGTCATCAATGATTTGAAACAGGAAGAAATAAAAAAAATCGAAGAACAATTCAAAAAAGAAGAAGAAGAAATCAAAAAAGATTTTGAAAAACAATTTGAAGATTTAAATAAAAGAATTGTTAATAAAGAACAATGGGAAATCACCAAACAAGAATTAGAATTCAAACAAAGAGAACAGTTAAAAATATTAACTAATAGTTATAGTGAAAAAAAATTTAAAACTACTGCCTTTTTTGAAAGGATTAGCAAAATCATTAAAAATATTAAAGAAAATGAGGTTATTGAAGAGGATGACTATCTTTTCTTAAAAGAAAAAGGAATTGAAGATTTTATTGAGGTAGGGATGGGAAGTGAGGTTATCTACGAAAGACTCTCTTCTTATGATATAAAAAAAGAGTATAATAACTGTCTCAAACTTCTTTCAGAGATCAAAGGAGAAAAAAGAAATAAACTCTTAAAAAAAGCTCGAACTTTAGAGGCCTTTATTAAAGCTAATATTGATCCAAAATGGATGATTTTGACTGTTTTACCAGTTATTCCTCCTGACCTAAGACCAGTAGTTCAGCTTCCAGGAGGAAAATTTGCCACTTCTGATCTTAATGATTTTTATCGAAGAGTCATCAATAGAAACAATCGGTTAAAACAACTTATTGAGCTTGGAGCACCGGAGATAATTTTAAGAAATGAAAAAAGAATGCTTCAAGAAGCTGTTGACTCTCTTATTGATCTGCAAAAATCAAAAGGCAGATCAAGAGTCACTGGAGCAGCTTCAAAAGTTCAAAAATCTTTATCGGATATTTTAAGAGGAAAACAAGGACGATTTAGACAAAATCTTTTAGGAAAAAGGGTTGATTATTCAGGAAGATCAACAATTATTGTCGGACCAGAATTAAAACTTGATCAAGTAGGTATTCCAAGAGAGATGGCTCTTGAGCTTTTTAAACCATTCTTACTCCACGAAATCATCATCAGAGGCCTAGCACCAAATATCAAAAGCGCTAAAAATTATCTAGAAAAAAGAGAGCCTGCTGTTTATGATATTCTTGAGGAAATCACCAAAAATCATCCGGTTTTATTAAACAGAGCCCCAACTCTTCATAAACTTTCGATTCTTGGTTTTTATCCAGTATTAACTGATGACTTTGCTATCAGACTTCACCCAACTGTTTGCGCTGGATATAATGCTGATTTTGATGGTGATGCTATGGGCGTATTTTTACCTTTATCAAAAAAATCAATTGAAGAAATCAAATCAAGAATGCTTCCTTACTTTAATCTTTTAAAACCAGCTGACGGATCTCCAATTGTCTTACCAAACAAAGAAATGGCTTTAGGTTGTTATTATCTCACAACGATTGATAATCGGTTAATTAATAAAAAAGATGAAGAGTTAAAGTTTTTCTCTACGGTTAATGAGGCTTATCGTTTTTTTCAGGTTGGAAAGATAAAACTTAGAGAACCAATCTTAGTAAAAATCAACAACAAAATTACCAAAACCACAATTGGAAGAATTATATTTAATCAGCTTTTACCAAAAGAACTCACCTTTATCAACCAAGATATCAAAGCCTCTGATATTAAATCTTTAATTGTTAAGGCTATAAAACTTTATGATGAAAAAACTGTTGGTAATCTTATTGATAATTTAAAAGAAATTGGCTTTTGGGCTTCGACTATCGCCGGTGGTCTTTCTTTATCTATATTTGACTGTAAAATTGTTGAAGAAAAAGAGAAAATCGTTAAAGAAACAGAAAAAGAAGTAGAAAAAATTAATAAAAACTATCAACAAGGACTTTTAACTTTAGAAGAAAAGAAACGATATTCAAATAAACTTTGGATTGATACTACAGAAAAATTGGCTGATATCACTTGGAAAGCTTTAGATGAAGAAAATCCTGTAAAAATCATTATTAAATCAGGAGGAGCAAGAGCCTCAAGAGAACAACTCAAACAACTCTCGGCAATTAAAGGACTGGTGGTTGATCCTTTAGGAAAAATTATTGAGGTGCCAACAAAATCAAATTATCGGGAAGGGTTATCGATTTTTGAATATGTGATTTCAACAAGAGGAGCAAGAAAAGGTCTGACTGACTCAGCTTTAAAAACTGCTGATGCTGGTTATCTAACAAGAAGACTGGTTGATGTCGCTCATGATATGATCGTTCGCGAAGAAGACTGTCAAACTAAAAACGGACTAGAGATAACAACTGATGGTCCAAGAGGAAATAAATTTAAAGAAAGAATTGTTAATAGATTTTTAGCTGAAGATGTTAAAAATGAAAAAAATGAAATTCTTGCTAAAAGAGATGATTTAATTACTGAGGAAGTTGCTGAAAGTTTTATTTTAAACAAAGTCAAAAAAGTTATTGTTCGTTCTCCTTTATACTGCAACTCACCTTATGGAGTTTGTCAAAAATGTTATGGTGTTGATTTATCAACTAACAAAGTCGTTGATATTGGTGTTCCTGTTGGAGTAATTGCTGCTCAATCAATAGGTGAACCAGGAACTCAATTAACAATGAGAGTAAGACATTTTGGAGGAATTGTCATCTCAGATGTTACTCAAGGATTGCCTCGAGTTGAGGAACTTTTTGAAACAAGAACTCCAAAAATTGTCTCTCCGATAGCAGAAATCAGTGGTAATGTCTCAATTCAAGAAGATACTGCTAAAGATGTTTATCATGTAAAAATTATCTCTAATAAAAAAGATAGCCAGATCAAAGAACAAGAATTTATCATCCCCAAATCTCAAAAATTAAAAGTAAAAGACGGAGAATTAATTACTGCCGGAACCTCTTTATCTGAAGGTTATCTTGATATCAATGATATCTTGGCAATCAAAGGACTAAAAGCCGCCCAAACATATCTTATTGATGAAATTCAAAAAGTTTATGAATCTCAAGGAATTTCTATCCATGATAAACATTTTGAGGTGATTGTAAGAAAAATGAGTGATAAGGTAATTATCGAAGATGAGGGAGATACCTCATTTATTAAAGATGAGGTGGTTTCCAAGATTAGGTTTGAAGAAGAAAACAAAAAAGTCTTAGCTAAAGGTCAAAGACCAGCAGTTGGAAAAATATCTATTTTAGGAATAACCAGAGCTGCCATTTATACTGACTCATGGTTGTCAGCAGCGTCTTTTGAACAAACCACCAATGTCTTAAGCAATGCAGCAATAAAAGGTCAAGAGGACTACTTGTTAGGATTAAAAGAAAATGTTATAATTGGCAGATTAATCCCAGTCACTAAAGAATTAATTGAAAAATATTATGGTAATTTTTTAAAAAAATATGCCAACAATCAATCAACTAATAAGAAATAAAAGAAAAAAAAGAGTTAAAAAATCAAAATCTGTTGCTTTAAAAAGCAACTTTAACTCTTTAAAAAGAAAGTATGTTTTTAGTAATAATCCTTTTAAAAGAGGAGTTTGTACTATTGTAAGAACAATGACACCAAAAAAACCAAACTCTGCTTTAAGAAAAGTCGCCCGAGTCAGATTGTCAAATAAAATGGAAGTGACCGCTTATATTCAAGGTATTGGTCATAATTTGGCAGAACACTCAATAGTTTTAGTAAGAGGCGGCAGAGTTAAAGATTTACCAGGAGTAAAATATCATATCGTTCGAGGTAAATACGATGCTGCTGGGGTTGCCAATAGAACCACCTCAAGATCAAAATACGGAACCAAAATGCCAAAAACTAGTCAATCTTAAGTTTTTTTAAAAAAAACCTATGCCAAGACATAAATATAAAAAAATCACTGTTAAAAATGATAAGCTTTACAATAGTTTTGAAGTGGCTAAATTGATAAATTATGTCATGAAAGACGGCAAAAAATCTATTGCTGAAAAAATTGTCTATCAGGCTTTTGAAGAGATAAAAAAAACCGGCGAGGATCCATTAAAAATATTTCATCAGGCAATCAATAATACCTCACCTCAATTAGAAGTCAGACCAAGAAGGCTCGGTGGCGCATCATATCTTGTTCCAATTGAGGTAAGAAAAGAAAGAAAGCTCTTTTTAGCTTTAAACTGGATTATTGAGGCTGCTCAAGCAAGATCTAATAAAGAATACAAATCATTTTATAAAAAATTAGCTGCTGAAATTCTTGACGCTTCAAAAAATTTAGGTCAGGCAGTTGCTAAAAAACAAGCAACAGAAAAATTAGCAGAAACTAACAAAGCCTTTAGTCATTTAAGATGGTAAAATCTGTATGGGACAACAATCAATTATTACTAAAAATCGTATCGTTCCTTTGGAAAAAGTCAGAAACGTAGGAATTATTGCTCATATTGACTCCGGAAAAACAACCACTACCGAAAGATTTCTTTTTTATACTGGCAGAACTTATAAAATCGGCAATATTGATGAAGGAAACACTCAAATGGACTGGATGCCTCAAGAAAGAGAAAGAGGAATAACCATTGTCTCAGCAGCAACGACTACTTTTTGGAAAGGTGTTAGAATCAATATTATTGATACTCCAGGTCATGTTGATTTTACTGCTGAGGTTGAAAGATCTTTAAGAGTTTTAGATGGAGGAATAGTAATTTTTGATGCTGAAGAAGGAGTCCAATCTCAATCAGAAACTGTCTGGCGACAAGCAGATAAATACAAAGTACCAAGAATCTGTTTTATCAATAAAATGGACAAACTGGGAGCTGATTTTGAAGCTACTGTTGAAGAGATAAAAGAAAGACTTGGTGCAAATCCTATTGTGATGACTTATCCCATAGGCAAAGAACAAGATTTCAAAGGAGTGGTTGATCTTTTAAATATGAAAGCACTTTACTGGGACAAAGATCCTCAAGGAATAGAATATACAATCACTGATAATATCCCTGATGATCTAAAAAATAAAGCTAAAGAATATCAAGCAAAACTTATTGAAAAAATCGCTGAAAATGATGATTATCTGCTAAATAAATATCTTAATAATGAAGAAATTACCATTGATGAATTAAAACAATCTCTCAGAAAATCAGTTATTGCTTATAAACTGATTCCTGTTTATTGTGGAAGTTCTTTAAGAAACAAAGGCGTTCAACCGGTTCTTGATGGAATTGTTGATTACCTTCCTTCACCGGCTGATTTAAAAATTATTAAAGGTGTCAATCCCAATACTAATCAAGAAGAGGAAAGAAAACTGATTCCTGAAGAAAAATTCTCTGCTTTAGCTTTTAAAATCCAACTTGATCCTCATGTTGGAAAATTAACTTACACCCGAATTTATTCAGGAGTTCTAGAAGCCGGATCATATGTTTATAACATCAATCGCCAAAAACAAGAAAGGGTCAGCCGTATCCTTTTAATGCATGCCAACAATCGTGAGGAGATTGATAAAGCCTATGCTGGTGAGATCGTTGCTTTAGTTGGTCCAAAAGACACAAAAACTGGTGATACTTTAGCTGATCCTAATAATCCAATACTTTTAGAACAAATCAGTTTTCCTGAACCAGTAATTTCTCTTGCTATTGAACCAAAAACTAAAGCTGATCAAGAAAAATTATCCTATACTCTCCAACGATTATCAGAAGAAGATCCGACTTTCAAAGTAAAGATTAATCACGAAACTGGTCAAACAATTATCTCCGGCATGGGCGAGCTTCATCTTGAGATTTTGGTTGACAGAATGAGAAGAGAGATGGGTATGGATGTTAATGTTGGCAAACCTCAAGTTGCCTACAAAGAAACTATCACCAAAACCGTTGATAATATTGAAGGAAAATATATTAAGCAAACTGGCGGTCATGGTCAGTATGGTCATTGTGTTATTAAGATTGAACCATTAGGTCGAGGTGAAGGTTTTAAATTTGTCAATAAAATCAAAGGCGGAGTGATCCCTTCAGAGTTTATCCCAGCAGTTGAAAAAGGAGTTATTGAAGCGATGGAAAAAGGTGTCCTTCTTGGCTATCCCCTTACTGATTTACAAGTGACTTTATATGATGGAAGCTATCATGAAGTTGACTCTTCAGATATTGCTTTTAAAATCGCCGGGAGTATGGCTCTCCAGGAAGGAGCAAAACGGGCTGGAGTGACTCTTCTTGAACCAATTATGAAACTTGAAGTGACTGTTCCAGAAGAGTTTATGGGAGTGGTTATTGGAGATATCTCTTCAAAAAGGGGAAAAATTTTAGGAACTGAAAAAAAATCAAGAGCAGTGATTATTAAAGCGACTGTTCCCTTAGCGGAGATGTCAGGCTATGCAACGGTTCTTAGATCATTAACTGAAGGAAGGGGAATTTTTTATATGGAACCATCACACTACGAAGAAGTTCCCCAAAACATCATTGCCTCAATGCTTAAAAAATAAATAAACTTTTAATTTTACTACTTAATATTTTCTACTTTATGCTTATTTTCTTCTTGACAGTGAACAAATGTTTACTATAATAATTTATATGTTAGAAAAAAAACTTAATATTCTAAAAAAATTTTTCAAAAAAAATCGCCGTCTCCCCTCTTATTCGGAAATGCTTTATCTTTTTGGTTTCTCTTCAAAAAATTCTGTTTTTAAATTAATTAATAAATTAGTTGAAGAAAACTTTCTTACAAAAATTAATGGAAAACTCTCCCCAACCTCAAAATTTTTTGCCCTACCTCTTTTAGGCAATATCAAAGCAGGTTTTCCAATTTTAGCTGAAGAAAATAAAAACTATCTTACTCTTGATGATTACCTAATTGAAGATCCAACCTCGTCTTTTTTATTAAAAGTCTCCGGTGACTCAATGATTCAAGCGGGTATTTTTGATGGCGATATTGTTGTTATCGAAAGAAAAAAACAACCAAAAATCGGCGATATTGTTTTAGCTCAAATTGATAATCAATGGACCTTAAAATTTTTAAAAAAAGATCGAAAGAAAAATGTTTTTTATCTTGAAGCAGCTAACCCAAAATATCCTCTTTTTTATCCCAAAGAAAATCTCCAAATATACGGAGTTGTCAAGGCAGTGATTAGAAAAATTAATTAAGATTGATAAGAATTTTTTCTTTTTTTATGAGATTAAAAAATTTTTTTTCTGTTGTTGTTAATATCGTCTGATAATTTTCAATTATTGAAAAAATTAATTGTTGGTTTTTTTCATCAAGCTCAGAAAAAACATCATCTAAAAGTAAAACTGGTCTTTTTTTTGCTTGTTTATAAAAATTTAGTTCATTAATCTTTAGCCAAAAAACTGTTAATCTCTGCTCACTTCTTGATCCAAAAAACCGGACATCTTTTTTTAAATTATCTTTTTTAATAAAGAATTTAAAATCATCTTTTTGTGGTCCAAAAAGAGTTTTTTTAACTAATTGTTCTTTTTCAAAATATTTTTTTAAATTTTCTTTATTAAACTCATTTTTTAAGTACTCAACAAAAAAAATTCTTGAATCTAAAGAATAATTTTTATTAAGAAAATCAACGTAAAATTGTCTTTTTTTTACAATATATTCTCCTTCTTTTTCAAGATAATGATTCCAAAAGTCTATCTCTTCGATTAATTTTTCTTTAGGCAAATTTTTTTCCAAAATTTTATTTCTTCTGGTTAAGGCTTTTTCATAATTATTAAGAGATTTTTTATATTGAAAATCAAAAAAAGAGATTAAATCATCAAAATATTTTCTTCTGACTCCTGGAGAATCAACAATAAGCTCTATCTGGTAAGGAGTAAATAAAACGACCCCCGGACTTTCTTGAAGATAAAAGAATTGTTTTTTTAAAACTTTATTAAAATAAAATTTTTTTTCTACCAGATTTTCTTTTTTTTCTATTTTTATTAAAAAAACATTCTTATCATTTTGATCATTTTTAAACTCACCCTCAACTATAAGATAATTTTTTCCAAAATTAATTAATTCTTCTTCTTTATCCTCTCTAAATCCTGATCCTTTTAATAAAAAATATATTGCCTCAAGAAGATTGGTTTTTCCTCTTGAGTTTTCTCCAAAAATTAAAGTTAAGTTGGGTGAAAAATTAAAAAGATTTTTTTGGTAATTACGAAAATTTTCAAGATATATTTTTTTTAAAATCATTTAATTTTTCTAAATAAATACCTTGTATCAAAAAAAAGGGGTAACTTAAATATTTTTTCTTCTTTTAGATTAGGATAAGACGAAAAAATGTTATCCCAATATTTTTTAGAAAAAAAAGAGACATTGGAGATATCATAACGATGAGTAATTTTTATCCAGAGATTTTCTCGGGTATAGATTTTTTGAAATATATATTTATTGGAAACTCTGATCATCTCTTCTATAACCTTTCTTAAATTTTGTTGATCAACATGATTTAAAAAATCATAACTTAAGACCAAATCAAAACTATTATCTTTAAAAGGAATCTTTTTTGCATCGGCAAGTTTTATAAAAGGTTTTACTTGTTTATCAGCTAAATCTAAAGCATATTTTGAAAAATCAATTCCATAAGCATCAACACCAAAATACCTTAACCATTTAATTAAATACCCTAAACCACAACCAACATCTAAAACTTTTTTTGGTTTTAAAAATATGGTGATAAAAAAAGCTCTCAAAAAATCACGAAGATTATGAAAAAATGAGCCAAAAAAAGACTCAGTTTTTTTTATTTTATGACCGCCTTTTTTTCCTAAATAATAATCATAATCATAAAAACTTGAAACCACTCTAAAAGGAGTAACCACTGTCCCTTTAAAACTCTCCCCATTAATAATTCTCTCTAAATTTTCCATATTATGACCTGAGGTGATAATAACCGTTAAACCTAATTTTTTAGCAAGAGGTGTAGCAACAGGATCAAAAGGAGCGCTAAATCCAGGAGTCCATTTGTTACCAATAATTTTTTCCATCTCTTCCCAGGTGATATTTTTAATTAATTTAGCATCTTGATATTTTTTTGGGTCTTTATCATAAACTCCATTAACATTTGAAAGATTAATAATAATCTGCGCTTTATAATCTCTGGCTAAAATAACAGCATCATAATCAGTTGACCAACCAGGCTTCCAACCAGCACCAATCGCTACTGGTTCTTTCCAATTAAAAAGTTTTTTTTCATAATTAGTGATAATTCTAGGATGAGCAATATCCTGAAAAATCGTTCTTAAAAGATGAGCGTTAAAACGAGTTGCATGAATCCCCAACCAATCTAAATCTTCATTGTTAATGTTACCGATGACTTTTTTTCCTGCTTCTTGATAATGCCGAGCAATTTTTCCTCCACCAGCAATAAGAATAAATCTTTTTCCTTTGGCAACCTCTTTTCTGATAAAATTATTAAATTTTGCTAAAAAGGAAGTATCAATCCCCCCATTAGGATAGATAAGAGAACCGCCAACGGAGATCACTATCGGTGGTTCTTGGAACTTAAAAATCATATGGGTTAAATAATATTATATCAGATAATTCCTGTTTGAAGACCAAAAATTGTAGAAATTAATTTAACTATAAAATAAGATAAAATCAAAAGTATAAAACCTATAATTCCGGCGGTAATTTTTCCTTGAGCGCTTTTTATTTTATCAGCACTTCCCTGAGACATCATAAAATCATAACCTCCCCAAATAAAAACAAAAAGCAAAATTACCCCTGCTAAAGGCAAAATAAACTGTAAAATCCTCCCAATCACATGACTTAATTTTATCTCTGATGAAGATACTCCAGGGATTTCTAAAGGACCTTTAATTGATGATCCACCAAAATTAATTGACTGCGCTAATAAATCTCTCATTTATTTTTTGATTGTTATTTTGCCTTATTAAATCTTCTAAATGATTATCTTGAGTTTTTTTTATTGACCCATCTTTAGAAGATTTTTCCGGCATAAAACTTCTAACTTTATTTTTAGCGCATTTAGGACAAATAACAGTGGTATTTTGAATTACTTCTTGTTCAAAAATATGATCGCATAAATCGCATTTATATTTTTCTCTTATTGAAGAAAAACTGACAACTTTTTCAACGTCAAAAATTAATTCTCCTTTTTCAATTCTTACTCTGATAATATCACCTTTTTTAACTTTCTCTGCAATAATTAAGTTTGAAATGGGATTTTCAATGATTTTTTGAATTGCCCGCTTTAGAGGTCTGGCACCATATATTGGATCAAAACCAGCCTGAACTATCTCTTCAACTACCTCATCAGTATAAAAAAAACCTATTTCTTGATCCTCAAGAAGTTTTTCTAGACCTTTAAGCTGGATTTTGACGATTTCAGTCATATGTTCATATTTTAATGGTTCAAAAATTACCACCTCATCAAAACGATTGACTAACTCTGGTTTAAAAAACTTTAAAAGCTCGGCCATCACTTTTTCTTTTATATTTTCAAAACTATTTTCTTTATTTTGACCTAACTTTTGACTTTTGACTTTTGACTTTTGACTTTTTAACATCTCTTCTTGAATAATTTTTGTCCCAATATTTGAAGTACAGATAACTACGGTATTTTTAAAAGAGATTACATGACCTTTGTTATCAGTCAATCTGCCATCATCAAGAATCTGAAGAAGAATATTAAAAATATCCGGATGAGCTTTTTCAATCTCATCAAAAAGAACAACCGAATACGGTTTTCGTCTTACAGCTTCAGTTAACTTTCCTCCCTCTTCATACCCTACATATCCAGGAGGAGCACCTAAAAGTTTTGCCACTTCGTGTTTTTCCATATACTCTGTCATATCAAATCTAATCATTGCTTCCTCACTTCCAAACAAAACATCAGCTAAAGTCTTTGCTAATTCTGTTTTACCAACACCGGTTGGTCCCAAAAAAACAAAACTGCCAATTGGCTTATTTTGAGATTTTAATCCGGCTCGGCCTCGACGAACCGCTTCAGAGACCGCCTTGACTGCTTCTTCTTGGTTAATAAGTCTTTTATGAATAATCTCTTCTAAATGAGCTAATTTTTCTGTTTCAGAAGCAGTGATTTTTGATACCGGAATACCAGTCCAGCGAGAAATAATATCTCTTATGATCTCTGGGGTAACACTGGTTGTTGTCTGACCTTTTTTCAAATTATATTCTTCTTGTTTTTCTTTTAACTGACTTTGAATCTCAGCTATTTTTGATCTTAAAATTCTTACCTTTACTTGATCGGCTTTTTTTTCTGATTCCATCATCTCTTGAGTTAATTCTTTAATTCTTAACTCCAAAGACTTTATCTCCTCAGGTAAAGATATCAAAGGAAGCCTGACCGCTGAGGCAGCCTCATCAATCAAATCAACTGCTTTATCCGGTAAAAATCTATCACCGATATAACGTTTAGATAATCTAACTGCAGCCTCAATAACATCTTGAGGTATCTTTACTCGATGAAAAGCTTCATATTTATCTTTTATTGCAGAAAGCATTTTTATTGCTTGTTCTTCTGTTGGTTCAGGTACAAAAACCGGTTGAAATCTTCGCTCTAAAGCCGGATCTTTTTCTATATATTTTCGATATTCAGATAAAGTTGTTGCTCCAATAATCTGAATCTCTCCTCTAGCAAGAGCTGGTTTTAAAAAATTTGAAGCATCTAAACTACCTTCACCTGCTGAGCCAGCGCCAACAATATTATGAATTTCATCAATAAATAAAATTATCTGACCATTTGAAAGTTTAATCTGCTCAAGAAGGTCTTTCATTCTTTCTTCAAATTCACCCCGGTGCGATGCGCCAGCTAAAATACTCATCAAATCAAGTTGAAGAATTTTTTTGTTTAAAAGGGGCTCAGGTACCTCTTTGCTAACAATCTTTTGAGCTAAGCCTTCAACAATGGCAGTTTTTCCAACTCCTGCTTCACCAACTAAAGAAGGATTATTTTTTGTTCTTCTTGATAAAATATGAATCACTCTTTCAATAACAGCTGATCGCTCAACAACCGGATCAAGAAGACCTTGTGAAGCTTTAGCTGTTAAATCAATAGTGTATTTTTCCAAAACTTTCTTTTTTTCTTGAGCTTTTTTTTCTTCTTCTGTTAACCCTTCTTTTTTACCAATAATCTTCTTGTTTAAAACCTCTTTTTGAAGTCCTAATTTTGCCAAAATTCTGGCTCCTGCTCCTTCGCCTTCTTCATATAAAGCAATCAAAAGATGTTCAGGAGCAATAAACTCAAAACCAAGTTTTCTGGCAACAACAAGAGAAGTATCAATAATTCTTTTAATTCTTGGTGATATTTGAAGAGGTCTATCAACCGTTCCTCTTTTATATATTTTGTTAAGTTCTTCTTGGATAAGTTGCGGTTGAATTTTTATTTCAATAAAAAGATTGTAAATCTCGCTGTCGGTGGTTAAACCATATAAAAGATGTTCGCTGTCTAAAAAATCTGCTTTTAGTTCTTTTGCTTTCATCTGGGCAGCCATTAAAACTCGATTTGATCGTTGAGTTAAATGAGTCATTAAATCAAGACTTGCTTGTTTATCTTGACGATTATTGATCTGATTTTTTTCTTCTTTTAGCTTATTCATATTGGTTTGCTGGGTTGATTGATCTGGTTTGATAGATATCCCCTCACCATTAGTCTTTTTAATTTGTTCTTCTTTTTTATCTTGAAGATTGTTTGAAAGGTTTTGATTATTGACTACTTGATTATTTGCTCCTTGATTAACTGGAGGTGAATTATTATCTTGTATAAAATCAAAAAAATTTGTCATATAATTTTATTATGAAGAAGAAAAATCTTCTTGTCAATTTTATTATTGGAGTTTTTGTTTTTCTAATTTCTCCTATTTTAATTTTCTCTCAAACTCAAGACTATACTCAAAAAATCAAGATCATCAATTTTACTCCTTTACCAACAATTACCAAAAAAATCAATCTTCCCAATAAAGATAATAATAACAATCAAAATAACCAAAAAGATGAAAATCAACAAGACAATAAAAAAGAAAATAATAAAGAAAAAGGTAAGCTTATCTATTATTCTCAACGCGATCCAAAATACGCCAGCATCAAAATGGATAATGCTTTTTGCTCATCTGGCAATCCGGCAACAATTGAAAATGCCGGTTGCGGGCCAACAACAGTAGCAATGATTGTTGCCTCTTATATTAATAAGAATATTAATCCTGTTGATATTGTCAAATACTATGATGAAAATGGCTGGTTAGCTTGCGGTACTTCTGTTGATGCGGCAAGAAAAACTTTAGAGCACTTTGGATTAAAACTTACACCTGATAATAGTATTTTGTCAGTTTCTCAAATGAAAAAAATGATCGAGAATGGTTGGACCCTTATGGCTTTGGCAACAATCACCTATCAAGGATCAACAGGGATAAGTCAAATGGGTCATTATTTTTGGATTGTTGATGTTGATGATAAAAATAATGTTTTAGTTTACGATCCTTGGTGGAGTTATCAAAAATCACTGCCCACTAATAATAGCCAACATATAAAAGTGGAATATCGACAAGTTTTTGGAATTAAGGTAAAATAAAATTATGGATAACAAAAATAAAATTATTCTTTTTGCTCTTGCTTTTTTTTCTTTGTTTTTGCTTATTTTGATTTTTTTAAGCTCTTTTTTTTTAAATAAAAAATCTTCCTCTTCTTCGATAAATCAGACTCAAATCCAAATATCGCCAAAAGAAGAAAACCAACAACAACCAGAAAGAGCTACTAATTGGGAGATCATTCCTGATTTTACCGGAGTGTCAAATCCACCAATGACTGAGGAAGAAAAAAATAAAAATGACGAAGCTTTTAGGCTTCGAGAAAATCTGCCTTTTGATAACGAAAGTTTTTCTATTGATTTTGATTATGGTGAATATATTTTTGTTGTTAATATCAAAGAACCAAAAAAAGAAAACCAAGAAAAATTTCTTCAATGGTTAAAAGATAATTATCCTCATCTTGATATCAACCAATTTTTGTTAAAATGAAATTATGAAGAAAGTTTTAATCGTTAGCATTGTTATTTTTCTTATTATATTTTTATTATTTATCTTTCTATCAAGAATATCTAAAAAAAATGTGAACAATAACTTATCAACCACTCCTTCTTCTTATCCATCTAATAATCAATATCCTAATAATTTTGAAAATCAAAATGAATTTAATAATCAAGATTATTTTCAAGGTGAAAATAACTTACCCCCTGATTATTATTTTGAAAACTATCCTAACCTTCCCTTTCCAACACCAACACCAAATATCACTTCAAAAAATATCTCTGCTTTAAACTTTTTATTCAATCTTTTTGTTTTTGGTTTTAATTCGCCAGCTTCATCTTCTAATCAAAACAAAACTAATGCCGATATTTTAAAATCCAGACTTCCTTTAAAAACTGATTATTTTGAGATTGAAAGTTATGATGAAAATACTGGTCTTTTTAAAGTTAATCTTAAAGATCCAAAAGATGAAAATATAAAAGTATTTGAGAGTTGGTTAAAAATCGAGTATCCTGATATTAGTCTGAGTAATTTTGTTTTTTAAAATGTTAGATTATCTTTTCCTATACATCAAAGCGCATTTTTCTTTAATAAAAAAACTGTTTTTATTTTTTCTTTTGGTTTTTGTTGGTTTTACTCTTCTTTTTTATTTTTTTTCACAAGATAAAGCATTTTTAAATTCACAAGATGATAAGTTATTGGCTTTTCATAAAGAAAGTTATCAATTTATCGCTGATGCTAAAAAATATAAAGAGATAAAACCTTTTGTTGAAGGATATGAAAAAATTAGTTGTTTTTTAACTGGCGATCTTTGCACTGATAATCCGATGGATTTTTATAAAAATGCTCCAAAAAGCTTTTTTGGTCAGATTAATAATTTGATTAATCTTCCCTTTTTTTATCCTCAATCATCGTTTTTAGCCTGGACAAAAATGACTCTTGAAGATGCTGGTTTTATCCCAAAAACTTATGCTGCTCAAGGAGTCGGTTTTGCTTCTTTAAGATCTATCTCTCCTTTGTGGAAAATCTTTAGAGATATCTCTTATATTATCTTGGTCTTAGTAATAGTTGTTATTGGCTTTTTGATTATGTTTAGAACCAAAATCAATGCTCAAACAGTCATCTCGATTGAAAATTCTCTACCAAAAATCGTTGTTGCGATGATTTTGATAACCTTTTCTTTTCCTATCGCTGGTTTTCTTATTGA
>JBBILA010000001.1:0-38686 GCA_037445105.1 Candidatus Microgenomates bacterium | reverse complement strand
ACCCGATTTTAAGGTGCGGTCCCGATTTCTCGGGACAATCTCTAAGCAAGCTTTAGCTTAGAGAAAATATACCTATAGTATATCATAAAATAACTTATTTTTCAATTATAGTTTTAATTATAATCAATTAAATTTTTTTATTCACAGACAATAAAAAATAGCCGAAATTGGGAAAATATAAGATAAAATTGGAAAGTAGAAGATAATTGTAAAAAAATAATTTAATTAAAGAATTTTTGTAGGTTATAGACAATTGACAATATTAAGAAAAATAATAAATAATTAATAATAAATTTTTAATCAATATTTAATATTCAATAAATTAATAATTTAAAATATGAATGATAAATTTGATTTAGAAGAAAGAACTTGCTAGATTAGGAGAAGAAGTTATTAAATTTTGCCAATCCTTAAAGATAACAATTTTTAATGAAGTATTAATTAAACAGCTAATAAGAAGTGGAACTTCAATTGGGGCTAATTATATGGAAGCAAATGGAGGTAACTCTAAAAAAGATTTTAGAAATAAAATTAGTCTTTGTAAAAAAGAAGCAAAAGAAACTCTTCATTGGCTTAGAATGTTAGCAGTCACCAATTCTAAAGAAAAAGATAAAATTAGATTAATTTGGAAAGAGGTGCATCAATTAGTTTTAATTTTTTCTAAGATTCTTTCTAAAATAACTTAATTTTAATTATTAAGATATTTAATTATTGATTAAAAATTTGTTTTTGTTTATTAATTATTAAAAATTATAAGAAAGAATAATTAGGTTAATTTATTATTTTTGCGCTTTTCTTAATCTTATTCCAAAAGCTACTCCTAAAATATTTCCACCAAGTAAAAACAGACCCATCTCAGGTCCAGCTGAGGGGACTTTTGAGGCAGTCACTTGTTTTTCAATGCAAAGCTGAGCTCTGTCATCATCATAAGCATTCGCAGAGGTAGCTTTGACAAAGTTGACAACACAAAATAATCCTCTATCAGCTGGTAAACTAGCTTGTGGTAATACTTTCATTTTGATGTAAAAGATTTTTTCCTCATCAACTTCAAAATCGCCGGCATTCCAGACGATCTCACGAGTTTGAGAGTTAAAAGTCCCTGGTCCTTCCAAAGGATCAAGATATTGAGGGACAGTATCTCTCACCTCCATACCAACGATTTTTGTGCTTGAAGTATTTTTGATTTTTATTTTGAAAAAAACGAGTTGATTAGGTTTAAATCTTGGATCAGAAACTGAAAGATTATCAACATACTCATAAGAACGAGGGTCATTTGATGTCCCTGGTTTGCCAACCATTTTATCAACAATGATAGAATAAGAAGGAGTTTCACCGCCGTATTGGCCGTATTGTGAATAAACGAATAACGTGTAACGTGGAACGTATAACGTTAATAATATTAAAACTACAAGAGAAAAAATAAATTTTTTCATGCCCATATTATACTACAGGATATTTTGTTTGTCAACTATAGGAATAAAAGTATAACGTATAACGTATAACGAATAACGTATAACGTTTAACGAGAAATGTTTGGCGTGCAAATTGTTTTAAAAATTAATAAAAAGGATTATAATTCTAAATAATCATATGGAAGATAAAAAAAATCTTTTTTTTGAACTGAGTGATGATATTTGTCGAGTAATTTATAAAAAATCTTTAACTTTTCCTCATAATTTTCAAAGTTCTTTAGGCGACCAGATAAGGAGAGCATCATTATCAATTGTTTTAAATATAGTAGAAGGAGGGGCGAGAATTTCAGATAAAGAAAAAAGGCAATTTCTAAACTTTGCTTTTTCGTCTTTAAAAGAAACTAAATATTTGCTTTATTTTGCTAAAGATTTTCAATTAATAGAAAAGATTTTTTTTGAAGAAATAATTAAGAAAATTAATCGCTTGGCTGGTTTATTATACGGATATTTAAAAATTAAAACAAAAAAGGAAAAAAAATAAAACGTTCCACGTTATACGTTATACGTTACACTATGAAATTAGACGCTAAACAACTACGGGAGCTTGAAGAACAGCGGGCTCGGGGAGTGATAAAAAAAGTGAAAAGAAATCCAATCTATTTTATATTGGAGGATATTTATGATACTTACAACATCGGGGGATTATTTCGTTTAGCTGATGCTTTGGCAGTTGAGAAAATGTATTTGGTTGGTCAGACTGAGACACCGCCAAATAGTCGGATAAAAAAAGCCTCAATTGGGACTTACAAGATTGTTCCTTGGGAATATTGTAAAACGACAAAGGAGGCGATTGAGATTTTACGTAAAACAGAAGAAAAGTTCCAAATTATCGCTGTTGAACAACATCCAAAAGCGATTGATTATACAAAAGCAAACTATCAATTTCCTTTAGCTTTAATTTTTGGCAATGAATCTTTTGGAGTAAAAGAGGAGACTTTAAAGATGGCCGATCAGATAGTTGAGATACCGATGTATGGAATTAATAAATCTTTGAATGTTATCGTTGCCGCTTCAATTGTCAGTTATTACGCATTTCACCTCGGGGGTGCAAAGGGTTGATTTGAGGCTCTAAAATCTTAAAACAACTACTTTTCTAAGATTAACTTTTTGATTTTTTGAAGATCTTTTTGATATTCAGCATGATTTAAAACAAACTCTTGATATCTTTTTTGACTATTATTAAATTCACTAAGAATTATTTTTTTGTTAATTAAAGAATTAAAATCTTTCTTAAAAAAGAGCCCAAAAGAAGAATAGGGATAATATTTTAACTGATTAATATTTTTTATAAAGCCATGAGAGTAAGGATTAAGATGGATATATCTTGAAAGATGAATAAATTGCTCTCTGTTTTTTATTAAGACAGAATGAAATCTCGGCAAAAAAAGAGGTCCTATTCTTTTATTGATAATATTATAACTTTTTGTAAAAGCATTAGTTAAATTACTAATAAATTTTACAATTCCATTATCTTTCTTTTGTTTTAATAAAAAATGATAATGATTTTCTAAAAGACAAAAACAAACGATCTCGACTAAAAATGATTTTTTATCATTTATTTTTTCTTCTATTTGTTTTTTTTCTTCTTTTTCTAAATTAATAAAGAAAGAATAACGAATTTTAGCATTTTCAGAACGATAGTATTTTATAAGATTAAGAAATAATTTATAAAAAGAACTATTGATAAATGCCGGAAGCCTGTCTATAGTTTTATTAAAAATATGATAATAGTATCCATTAACAAATTTTTCTTTTCTATATGGCATATTAAGATTTTTAAAAGATATCTCATTTTTTTCAATAGTCTATAGACAACATTTTTGATGTTTTAGATTGATATAGCTTGATTTTTTATTGTTTTATCATAAAGAATTAGTAGTAAAAATAATATTTTGGATTTATATATCAATCTTTTTCACCCCCGAGGTGAAATAGTGAAATACCTCTTGACAAAATAAAAAATATCCTGTAGTCTAAAATTATAAGGTTAAAAATTAAAGAAAGCAAAGAAGGATCCGATTAAAAGTTTTTCCCGATAATAAATCGGGATTAATAAAAACCTTATGAAAAAGCATTTTCAAGAAGCAAACTTTTTCAAAGGTTTATGGTCTGGATAAGCAGGAAAATAAAAGATTAAGTGGACTAAAGTTCTTGATAAAAAAACTTATGCGCCACCGGGTCGGAGGAAATTGTCCGAAGGCTCGGTGCGTTTTTTTATAGGATTATTTTCCATATCTTCTTTTTCTTCTATAGTAGTCAAGAAAACATCTTTCAAGATCTTTTTCCGTAAAGTCAGGAAAGTATTTTTTGACAAAGATAAGTTCTGAATAAGCGCTTTGCCAACTTAAAAATCCTGAAAGTCTTTTTTCACCGCTTGTTCTTATAATTAAATCAGGAGAAGGATAGGGAAGATCTTTGGTATCAAGAAATTGGAAAAAGTTTTTTTCATCAATATTTTTTTCTTTTGAGCTAATAATCTTTTTTATCGCTCTTAAAATCTCATCTCTTCCTCCATAATCTAAAGCTACACAAAGATAATAATCATTAAATTTTTTTGTTTTTTCTTCGATCTCTTTTATAAGATTGATTAATTTTTTATCTAACCGGTCTTTTCTTCCGAGATGGATTATCCTTATTTTATTTTTTAAAGCTTGTTGTAAAAATTTTTTTGCCATTTGAAAGAATAGTTTCATTAGATCGTCAATCTCTTTTTTGTCTCGTTGCCAATTTTCTGTAGAAAAACCCCAGACAGTGAGGATCTTCACTCCCATTTTAAAAGCCTTTTTTGATATTTTAATTAAAACATCAAGGCCTTTTTTATGGCCTAAAAAAATTGGTAGATGATTTTTTTTAGCCCAACGTCTATTACCGTCAGGGATAATCGCGAGATGATAAAGATGTTGGCTAGTTTTTTTCATAAGATTTTTGTTCCCAGAAAATTTTTATTTACCAGACAGTTTTTGAGATTGTTTTTGTCCAAAATATAGCTTGATATACCAAATTTAGCGATTTTTAAAGCTGTTTCAACTTTGGTTTTCATTCCACCGGTGACATCAACATAACTGTTTTCAAAAAAAACTGACTTTATTTTTGGGTAATTTTTTTTAGTTATTAAAGGAATTGTTTTTCCTTTTTTATCAATGACTCCTAAAGTTTTTCCACAAAATATTATTTTCTCAATTTTAAGATTTTTTTTATAAAAAATTTTTACTAATTCAAAAAATATTTTATCTGTTGATAAAACAACACCGCCTTTTTCTTTATCCAAAACCATATCGCCGTATAAAACCGGAAGATAATCCGAGTTTAGAAATTCTAAAATTGAGTCAATAAAGAATTTGTTTTTTTTATTGTTTTTACTTAGATAGATTGATGATGGCTTTATTGATATTGCTGGGAGATTATAGTTTATTAAAGATGAAACAACTTTAAAGTTAAGTTTTGAGACAAGAAAAGAGACTTTTGAAAAGCCAAGTTTTTGAAAATCGCTTGTGATATCATCTTTTAAATGATATTTTTTAACCTGAATATGGCCAAAACTTCCGGCACCATTGCCAATAATAAAAGAGTATTTTTTAAGATTATAAACTTCTTTGATTTGAGAGGAGATAAAATCAATATTTTTTTCAATAACCTCTTCTTCTTTTTCTTTGTTGGTGATTACTGAACCACCATATTTGATAAAAATAATTGGTTTTATCATTTTTGAGGTTTTAATGGGAATTTTACCTCACTATCTAATCTTTATCTTCGGGTGTCTTACCGGATTTATATGAGCCGACGGCGGGAATCGAACCCGCACTCTAACCCTTACCAAGGGTTTGTTTTACCACTAAACTACATCGGCTTAGAACTTAGAGAGTTTATAAAACCGTAAAAATTGGTTTTATTTATAAATTATATAATCATTATTAATCAAAATAAAGATTGATAAATATTGAATAATAAATAACCAATAACAAATTTTTAATAATAAATAAATAAATTTTTAATCAATAATAAATATTTTAATATTTTAATTTTTAATATATTAAAAATTAATTTATTAAAAATTGATTAAAAATTTGTTTATTAGTTTATTTATTATTTTTTAGTTTATAAGTTATAAATTTTTTGTTTTTTTTATTTAAGCTGAAGATATAAAAATTAGAAATTAGGTTAATTAGGTCAATTAGATCAATTAGGTCAATTAGGTTAATTATTCTTAATTCTTAATACTAAATACTTACTACTAACTACTTATTTTTCTGTTATCATTTTTTATATGATCAAACCAATTGATCTATCGAACAAATTAGTTTCTTTAAAGATATTTTTTATTTTTTTTCTTATTTTAACTGGGGTTTTAGCCGACAGAGTATTTTTGAACAAAGTCAGTTTTTCTCCAAAAAAACAAAACAATAAAATTTTAGGAGAGAGTAAAAATTTAAAAAAAGAGATTGATTCTTTTGTTGAAACAAAGATTAATCAAGCAAAAGATATTGGTCAGTCGGTTTTAGGAGAGACAACCAAGTTTTTAGATGAAACAAAAGAAAAAGTTGCCTCTTCAGTTTCCGAGATTATCTATGATAATTCTTTTAAAAAAATTATTGATCAGATTGAAAAGCTTCCTCAAGATCAAAAAGAAAGGATAAAAAAAGATTTGTGTCAATAATCCAATTGAAAATTGGTTAACTATTTGTTATTCTTTTTTACATCCGATTGGAGTAAACTTATGGAAATAAAATATTTATGCCATTCATCATTTTTGATTAAAACAAAAACTGCAAAAGTCGTCACTGATCCTTATGACTCTCAAATGGTGGGTATAAAATACCCGAAAGTCCAAGCTGATATTATCACTGTATCTCATCAACATGAAGATCACAATAAGGTTGACAATGTGCAATTGCCAGAGACAGGTCAGCCACCTTTGATTATTGATATTCCCGGAGAGTATGAAAAAATGGGAGTAAGAATTTTTGGATTTCCGAGTTATCATGATGATAAAAAAGGCGAGGAAAGAGGAGAAAATACTCTTTTTAAGATAGAGGCGGAAGGAATATCGGTGCTTCATTGTGGTGATTTAGGTTTTTTGCCTGATGATAATTTTTTGGAAAGTCTTGGCGAGGTTGATATTATTCTTGTTCCTACAGGTGGTTTTTATACTATAGATTCATCTCAAGCAGCAGAATTGGTAAAAAAAATTGAACCTTCAATTATTATTCCTATGCACTTTAATCATTCAAGATTAAATCAAGAAATTTTTGGAAAATTACAGCCAGTGGAAGAATTTACTAAAAAATTTGGAATTGAAAAACCAGAGGTTTTACCAAAATTAATCTATAAAAAAGAAGGGGTTGATGAAGAGATGAGAATTATAGTGCTTGAAATTTAAAAATTAACTTGATAGGCCTAATTTTTAAAAACCATCCAATTAAGAAATTAATTATAAATTTAGAAATTTTTAAATGGCAATAACTTCAGATGCCCTTAAAATCCCTCCTCATGATCTGGATGCAGAAAAATCAGTTTTAGGCGGATTGCTTATTGATTCGGAAGCGATCAATCTTGTTATTGAGTTTTTAAAACCAGAGCATTTTTACAAAAGAGAACACCAGCTTATTTATGAAGCGATGGTTTCTCTTTTTGAAAAACAACAGCCGATTGATATTATCACCATTCAAGACGAACTTAAAAAAACTGATTCTTTAAAAAAAATTGGTGGAAAATCATATCTTGCTGATTTGATAAATTCTGTACCTACTTCAGCTTATGTTGAAACTTATGCTTTAATTGTCAAAAACCATTTTGTTAAGAGAAAACTGATTGATCTGTCATCAAGGTTGGTGGAAAAGTCTTTTGATGAAAAAGCTGATGTCAAAAAACTTTTAGATGAGGCTGAAGTAGAGATTTTTTCTTTATCCCAACAGCATCTTCATCGAGATTTTATTGAACTAAAAGATATTTTAGCGGAAAGTTTTGAACGATTGGAGGAATTTATGAAAAAAGGATCTCATCTTCGAGGCGTGCCAACAGGATTTGCTGATTTAGATAATAAATTAGCCGGTATGCAAGAGTCAAATCTTCTGATTTTGGCAGCCAGACCAGGGATTGGTAAAACCACTTTTGCTTTAAATATCGCTTTAAACGTAGCAATAAAAGAAAAAATGCCGGTGGGGTTTTTTTCTTTGGAGATGAGTAAAGAAGAGCTTGTTGATAGGCTTTTGGTTGGTCAGGCAGATATTGATGCTTGGCGACTTAAAACAGGAAGACTTTCTGATGATGATTATAAAAGATTAACTGAAGCGATGGGAGAGCTTTCTGAAGCCCCAATATTTATCGATGATACTCCGGGAGCATCAATTCTTGAGATGAGAACAAAAGCAAGAAAATTAAAACTGGAAAAAAATATTAGATTAATAATTGTTGATTATTTGCAGCTTGCTAATGCCGGCAGATATTTTGAATCAAGAGTTAATGAGGTCTCTGCTGTTTCTCAGGGATTGAAAAATTTAGCCAGGGAATTAAGAGTGCCGGTTTTGGCGATATCTCAGCTTTCAAGAGCAGTTGAACAGCGAGGATCAAAAAAACCTCAGCTTTCTGATCTTCGTGAATCGGGATGTTTAGCCTATGACTCTTTAATTATGAGAGCTGATACAGGCGAGTTAGTAAAAATTGGCCAATTGGCAAAAATGGAAAATTTTCAACCTATTCCTGTTTATTCATTAGATTCAGACTGGAAATTAGTTATTAAAAAAATGATTAAAGCTTTTTCTAGCGGAAAAAAACAAGTCTTTCAATTAAAAACTCAAAGCGGCCGAGTAATTAAAGCTTCAGCCAATCATAAATTTAGGACTCTTAAAGGCTGGGTAAGACTTGATCAGTTAAAAATTGATGATCGAGTAGCTCTTCCTCGAATTTATAACCATTATTATCGACCAAACTCACTTTCTGATAACGAATTGATTCTTTTAGCTCATTTAATTGGTGATGGTTGTGTTTTGCCAAAACAACCGATTCATTATACAAGTGCTGATTTAGAAAATATCAAGATTGTAAAAAAAACCGCCAAAGAACTTTTTAATATCGAAGGAAAAATTATTAAACAAAAAAACTGGTATCATCTTTATTTGCCATCACCATATCGTTTGACTCGGGGAAAACATCATCCGATAATTAATTGGTATCAGGAATTAGGGATAAAACCGGTCCGCTCATATGAAAAAGAATTGCCAATAACTGTTTTTCAATCATCAAATGAAAAATTAGTTTTATTCTTAAGACATTTATGGGCGACTGATGGTAATATCTCTTGGAAGAAAAAGAAAAATCGTCAATCTTCAATTGCAGTTTATTATTCTTCAACTAGTAAAAATTTAATTGTTCAGATTCAGCACTTATTATTAAGACTTGGGATTTTATCAACAATAAGAAAGACTGTTAAAAAAGGCTATCGACCAAATTGGCAACTTCATATTCAAGGAAAACAAGATTTATTAAATTTTTTAAATAAAATTGGTTGTTTTGGAAAAAGAGGTAAAAAAATTTCTCAGTTTATCAAGGCTTTAGAAAAGATTAAAGAAAATCCAAATAATGATGTTATACCAAAAGAGGTTTGGCGAGATTTTATTGAGGCCTCAAAAAATCGTCTTAATTTGTCATGGCGGGATTTTGCCAAAAGTCTTGGAGTCTCTTATTCGGGAAGCAATATTTTTAAAAACGGAGTTAGCAGAAAAAGAATGGAGAAAATTGCCAAAGTTTTAAAGGATAAAGAATTGGAGCTTTTGGCAAAATCAGAGGTTTTTTGGGATCGGGTTGTTGAGATAAAACCTTTAGGTGTTGAGGAGGTTTTTGATGCTACAGTTGAAGGAACCCATAATTTTATCGCTAATGATATCATTGTTCATAATAGTATTGAACAAGATGCGGATGTGGTGATGTTTTTGTATCAGGAAGAGGAATCAGAGGATATTTTGGATCAAAATAAAAGATTGGTAAAACTTTCAATTGCCAAACACCGCAATGGACCAGTAGGGGAGATTGACTTGATGTTTAGAGGTGATAGAGTTAAGTTTTATGGGGTGGAGAAGTGAATTTTAAGATAGTTTTTCCAAGAGTATATCCTAATATTCCTCCAATAAGAACATCAAAAAAATAATGACACAAAAGAAAGATTCGTGAATAGGCAATAAGAGTGGCTACAAAATAATAAAACCATTTTCTTTTCTTATCAAAAAAAGCCAAGATTGTTGCTGAGGCAAAAGCCGTTGCCGCATGACCTGAAGGAAAAGAAAAACCAGAACAGGTATAATCATTAAAAATCATCTTAAATTGTTTAAAATCAGAGACATAAGGTCGAAGACGATGAAAAAAATTTTTTAATGGAAACTCAACAATTAAGATAGTTAAAAAAAATCCAAGAATAAATGAAAAAATAAATTGTTTATCTTTTTTGCTGATGCCTGGATGTTTTTTTTCTTCAAGAAAAATGACAAGAATGAGGATTATTAACCAGATAAAAAAAGAATAACCTATTAAAGAAAAAAAAGAAAAAAATTGTTGAAAAAAAAGGTTGTGAGGAAAAATATCTCTTAAAAAAAAAGTAAGAAAAAAATCAATTTTTAAAATATTTGTCATATTAACTTATTATATAATTTATCTTTATGATAAAAACTTTAATTTTTGATTTTGACGGAACAATTGCTAATACTTTACCTTTTACTTTTAAAAAAATTTTAGAGATCAATAAAAAACTTAATATTTTTAAAAAGAATGAAAAAGAAGTTATTGAAAAAATAAAGATAATGGATTATCAAGAAATAATAAAAGAATTTAAAATATCATGGCTAAAAATACCTTTAATTATCTGGGAGATAAAAAAAGCCCAAAAAGAATTATATTTTCATTTAGATAAAATCAGAGTCTTTCCCGGAATAAAAACTCTTCTTAAAAACCTAAATAAAAAAAATATTTCTTGCTATATTTATTCTTCAAATATTAAGAAAAATATTGAAAAATTTTTAGAAATTAACGATCTTAAAAAATATTTTAAAAAAATTTACACCGGAAGTAATCTTTTGGGAAAAGATAAAGATTTGCTAAAAATTTTAAAAAAAGAGAAATTAAAAAAAGAAGAGACTTTATATATCGCCGATGAGATTCGTGATTTTATTGCTTGTAAAAAAATTGGTTTGAAGATGATTGGGGTATTATGGGGGATAGCCGGAAAAAGAGGATTAACAGAAAAAAAAATTGATTATTTGGTAAAAAACCCCCAAGAGATATTAAAGATTGTTTTAGCTTATAAAGAATTTAAAAGTAATTGTTGAACAATCCTTATATTTTCGATTAAATTAAAATTAACAGTATTGCCGGCACTTTCTTGTAAAAGTAAGTTAAGTTTTTTTTGCAAACCTTCTTTGGTTTTAAGGATGCTTTTTAATGAGGGGGGAAGTTTTTCAAAAATTTTTTCTAAAATTTTTTGATAATTATTTAGATCGATTTTGCCTTGATTGAGTTTTTCCCATGATTTCAAAAGAGCAGTAATCAGTTTTTTTGTTCTTTGCCTATCTTTTGGATCTGGTAAAGAAATATCGATCCATTGGTTAATCTCGTTTTGAGACTGAGTGATATTTTTTCTTACTGTAAAAACTAATACAATATTACCATTTTCATCCTGACTTTGATAAAAGCCGATTACCCCCATTGATTTAGAATCTTTTAAAAGATTAATTTCTTGTTGATAAGCATCAGATTTAGCAGTAAAAAAGACCAAAGGATCAATTTTTTCTTGAGGATTAATATCAGGAATACCGGAAAACATTCCTTGAGCATTAATTAAGGCTCTTATTCCTTTATGAAATCTTTTTCCAATTTCTGACAACGGCTTTTCAAGAGTGCCTGCTGGTGCTGATAAAACCGCGGGAGTTCCAAGACCTTTTTTTCCTCTTTGATATTCAGCGATAACATTTTCTCTCCAAATTTTTAATTTTTCTTTATCCTTACTATTTAAGGGTTGATTTTTTCTTATTTTTTCAATGACATCTTTTATGGGAGTAAAAGAGATAACAATCGGTTGGACGTTTGAATAGTATGGGCTATCTTGAGAGAAGATATTTGGTCCATCAACTAAAAAATGAAAATAATCAATATCGTTTGCTAAAGCAACAGCTAAGGCATAAACAAATGTTGGATTAAACTGTTTAAGATCTTTTTCTGAAAAAGGTTCAATTAAGACCTCATCAGAAAAGATAATCCTTTTTGCTATTCCTTCAAAAAGAGGAAAGTCAGTATCAATTGGTTTTTCTTGATAAATTTTATTTTCTTGATCAGGTGATAAATTTAATTGACGAGTATATTTTCTAAAAAAATCTTTTGCAGGTATGCCATCAAAATATCTATGAGCAAATTTAATCCCTAGATTTAAACGATCAGGATAAAAATCAAAGTTGATCGTTAGTTGACTATTTCCGACAATAAAAAGACTTAATGGATGATTTTTTGGTTTTTCTTCTGGATTAGTACTGATTCTTATACAATAATCATTAGGATCAATAGAAAAGGGAATTAGATTGAAAAATTTTCTTTCGTGGCCAAAAATTTCTCTAAAAAGAGGTGTTTTTTGAGAGATAGGACCAAAAGTATAGGTATCTTGCTTTAGTTGATAAAGATTGTTTTCAGAGGGTTCTTCAAAAACTGGTGTTTCAAGTTGAGAAACTATTTGTTTTTCTAAGTCTTGGTTTGGATCGATTGTTAATTTATAAAATTTTTCATCATTTAAGATGACAGTGATTTTTATTTTTCCTTTCGGTTGTAAGGTTAAAATTAAAGACCTAATTGCTAAAGAGAGTTTTTCTCTATCATCTTTAAGGTAAAAGACTGAAGAAAAATTTTTTTCAATCCAAAATCCAGCTGATTCTGTCTGAAGCGATCGATCAAGATTTTTTTCTAAAAATCTTTTGATTGCTTCACCGATTTTTCCATATCTTTGAAAATTTATTGGTCGCTGAAGTCTGATCGGCCAGAAGTTTTCGCATAAATTGTAAGCTTGAATAAAAGGAGTCCAATTTGGGTCTCTAATTTTTTCTAAAAATTTGATAATTGCTTCAGGAATTTTTCTTAATGATTCATTTTTTTGTGGAATAATATATCTCATATATTCTAAAACTTGATTTAAGGCTTCTTGATATTCTTCTTTTCTTTTTCTATCTGATTTTTCGGTTGGGATTGCCCACTTTTTTGTTTCTGATTTTCTTTTTCTTTGGATTAAGGCTGCTAATCGATTTCTTAATTCTTCTTTTTCAAGAGGCAGATTAGCAAGATTTTTTTCTAAAATTGAAAGTTCTTCTTCTGTTTTTGCTTGCTGAATCTCTTCTCCAAAACGATAAAAAAAATCCCAGTTTTCAATTCCAAGACTTTCTGCCTCAGACAAGATTTTTCTTAATTGATTAGCTTTTTTTAATCGCCAAATTTTATCATCTTCAAAACTTATTCCCTTCATTTTTAATCGATGGATTTTTAAACAGCGATTAGCTAACCAACCTTTGATAACTTTTCTTCTTTCTTGTTCAGAGAGATTTAGTGTTTTGATATAAGAGATAAAATCTTGAGGAGGAAGATTAAAAAGCTCTTCATAATTTTTAGGTTGAAAAGGAAAAGAAGATAAATCTTTTTGAGGAAGCTGTTCAATTTTTATTATTTGATCAAGAAAATTTAATATTGGAAAACCAGATTTTGGCTTCATTTTAAAAAAATTATCAAACTGTTGTCGATATCTATAGGCATAGCTTTGAATTTCAATGATTTTCTCATCGATAAAATGAGGTTGATTTTGTTCTTGAGATTGAGGTATTTCTTTTTGTTGTGGACTTTTTTGATTCATATTTTAATATTTTAACAAACTATTGAATTTTAATTTTTATATTAATAAAATATTTTTCTCGCTTTAACAACTTTGATCAATTTTTATTTTTTCGCTTCGGTAGGGTTAAATATTAACTTAAAGACTCTTTTTTCAAAAGAAATTAATCATTTTTTTAATATCGTTTTTATTATCCTTTTTGCAAGAGCGATCACTACTTATTTAAGTTTTTTTATTACTAATAAATTGAAATTTTTTTACGATGAGCCAGATGTCTATTTATCGTGGATGCATATCATTAATTTTTCTGGATTAAGGGGAATTATTCCTTTAATTTTGGTTAATCAAATTCCCAATAATTTTTTATATAAAAGTCAGTTTATTGATTATATCATTTACGTTTTTCTTTTTACTAACTTAGTCAATCCGTTCCTTGTTCAATTGTTAATTAAAAAATATGAAAAATTTTTTAAATCCGAGATTATTGAAGTTAAAGACATTTTAGAAAATATTTATCTTTTTACAAAAAAGAAAAAACATTTAGAAGACGATTTGAATTTAGATTTAGAAAACGGTACTCTTTTAAGTTTCAAGAAAAAAATAAGAGATGATCTAAAAGATGTTCAAAAAAAAATTAATTTAGAATGTAAAAAATTAGAAAAATACAATCAAGAAACAATTTATAAAGGAATGCATTATTTAGGAGCGAAGATTGAAATCGAATCTCATTATAAAGCTTTTAAAGAGAATCGAATTAACTATTATAATTTAATCTATCTTCTTAGTGAGCTAGACTTGCAAAAGGATGCTTTACTTTATCCTGATAAATTTGCTAATCGAGTAATTAATGATAAAGGAGAGATAATTTCTAAAAAATCGATCAGATTAACTATTTTAGAAAAAATAGAAAAGCTAAAAATCTCTCTTTTTAAAGATTCATGGCCAATAAAAATTTTAGAAGAGAAAAAAAATCTTTACTGGGAGAGGATTATTTCTTCAGTTTATGTAATTAATTATTTCCAATTTATTATTGACAACACTGATAGTTTTTTGCTGAAGCGACTTTTTAAGATTATTTATAAAGATCACCTTTATTATATTAAATATAATTGGCAAAAATGGGAAGAGATTAAAATTTAGAAAAGCAAAAAAAATTAAAGCTTAAATTTTATAAAGATAAATTTTTTTTAATCCATTAATTACTTTTTGCTTATTTTTTAAAGTTTTTATTGGATACATATAAGATACAAGATTAAATTTTTTAATTTTTAATTTTAAGTTTTTAATTATTGTCTCTAAAGACCAGGGAGAAAGGTAGACGTAAAAAGTATAACGTATAACGTGTAACGTGAGAGGTGGTGGATTAAATTTAAAAATATCTTCAAAAACAATCTTAATATTTTTTTTATTTGGATGAAAGAGTTTTTTGAAAAACATAATTAAAATTAAAATCGGGTTAATTTCAACAGCGATAAACTGAGTATTTAGCCCTTTTTGATAAGCTTTTTTTGCTGCTTCAAAAATAACAATTCCATCACCAGCGCCAAGATCAATCACTACCTGGTTATTTTTTAAATTCAAAGCCTTAATAATTAAGTGAAGATCTTTTTTGTTTGATGGAAAATAGGGGATTGGCGAGAAGGTTTTTGAGGAAAAAAGAAGAATAATAATTATTCCGGCTAAAAATAAAAAAAGTAAAAAAATCATGATGATAGATAAAATTTTAAAAATTCTTCAAAATTTTTAGCTTCACAGTCAGCATTTTTAACAACATTGTCTCTTTTTACATTTTCAGTAAAGGCAATAAAATAATCAGCAACACCGAGTTTTTTTATCTCATAATCGGTATAACCATCACCAAGAACATATTTTTTACCTGAGAGTTTTAATTTTTGAACTGCTATGGCTTTTCCTTGATTGTAGGCTAAAGGATTGTTTTTATCAATACCAATGATATTACCATTTTTATCATAAATGAAAGTATTGGCTAAAATATGATTTTTTGGGATTTGAAAATCTTTGACAACAGGAGTAATCACTTCCTTAAACCCGCCTGAGATAATAAAAATTTGCTGACTGTTTTGATGAAAAAAATTTTTATTTTTTAAAATAGAAGGAGTAATCCGATTTTTTAATTTACCGATCAATTTTTTAAGAGAATTTTTATTAGCTTGAATTAGTTTTAATCTTTGGTTAAGACTATCTTGAAAAGCGATTTTTCCTTCCATTCCCAGTTTACAGATTGAAGTAATTTTTTTAAGAATTATTTTTTTTTGAGGATGATTTTCAAGAGTGATTTCTCCTAGTTTTTCAAGAACCTCATCTTGAATAAAAGTGCTGTCAAAATCAATAATTAAATATTTTTTTATCTTCATTAGTGTTGATATTTAAGAAAGTTTTCAATTTATTTAATGATTTTTTTAGTGCCGCGAGAGGGAGTTGAACCCTCACTCCCGATTATCGGGAACAGGTTTTTGAGACCTGCCTGTCTGCCAATTCCAGCACCGCGGCTATTATTTTGTTAAAATTATAGAAAATTTATTGTTAAAGGTCAAAATTTTAATAAATATGAAATCAACTGGCGAGTCATCAATAAAAAAAGATGCTAATTTTGCTCAACCTTTACCTGAGATACTAAGTTTAATTGTGAATAAATACGATAGAATTTTACCCTATCATAACTCGGAACATACAAGAAAAGTTGTTAAGAGAGCTTTTTTAATAGGTCAAGCCTTAGGTTTAAATGATAAGCAATTTGAACTTTTACAGATTGCTGCTTCTTTTCATGATCTGGTTTCTGATTTTTATTTTGATGAAGTTGAGGTTGAACATCAAGGTAAAAAACTTAAAGTAAGAAAAAGAACCATGAAAAGAGAGAATAATGAAAAAGAAAGCGCTAATGAGGCAGAAAGATGGATGGGAGAAAAAGGATATTTAGAAGAAGAAATCGCTTTAGTAAAAAATGCAATATTGGCGACTATACCAGATTGGGATCAAGAAAAAGGAACTGTTTATCAGCAAGGACTAAATAAAGATAGTGACCTGATAATAAGAGCTTTATGTCTTGCTGATCTCGGCGCAGCAGGTATAAGCGCCAGAGATTATTTAAACGATCCTTTTAACTTATTTTTGGAAGAGTATCCTGATTTTCATCAGTTTATTTTAGGAGAAAGAGAATTGACTGCTGAAGAGAAAGGTTTTTATTTAGAAAAATTTAGGGATTTTATAAATTTGCAGGCTAATTTTGTTCAAGGAAGAGAAGGGCTTTTTGAAAATGAGATTGAAGGACAAGAAATTGATGAAGAAAAAAAGAATAGACTAAGAGAATTGTTTTCTAATTTTTATGAAAGTTATCAATTAATGTTGACTTTAGCCAACGAGATTAAACAAGAAGATTTTAATTCTTTAGTGGCGAGATTTCGTAATTTGAAAAATCCCTCTTGACAAAAATTTTTGATCTGCTATTCTTTTTCTTTAGAATGAAAATTTTTCTTAAAAATTTGAATTTTTTTTAAAAAAGAGGGGCTTTTGCCCCTCTTTTTTTTAAATTTTTTTATTAAAAGTTAATTTTTTATAAAAAATGAAAAAACAAACTAATTATCTTAAAGTCTCATCTTATGAGGGTCGGATTGGTGAGGTTAAAAAAGTCGTTCTTTTGTATTCTGGAGGACTGGATACCTCAGTGATTTTAAAATGGATCCAGGATGTTTACAAAGCCCAAGTAATTGCTTTAACGATTGATATTGGTCAGCAAGCTGATGATCTTGAAGCTATTCGACAAAAAGCTTTAAAATTAGGAGCAATCAAAGCCTATGTTATTGATGCTAAAGATGAGTTTGCCAATGAATATATCGCTAAAGGAATAAAAGCTAATGCTTCTTATCAGGGGGATTATCATCTGTCAACTCCTCTTGGCCGGCCGCTTTTGGCCAAATGGGCCGTAAAAATCGCCGCCTCTGAAGGCGCTGACTGTATCGCTCATGGGTGTACCGGAAAAGGTAATGATCAGGTGAGAATTGAAGGAACAGCTTTAGTTTTAAATCCCGATATCAAAATTATTGCTCCGGTTCGTGAGTGGTCGATGGGAAGAGATGAGGAGATTGAATATGCCAAAAAACATGGTATCCCCATAAAACAAACAGTTAATATTCCATACTCGTGGGATGATAATATGTGGGGATTAACTGGTGAGGGAGGAGAGATAGAAAATCCTGCCTTAGTACCGCCGCTGAAAAAAATCCTTCAAGTTTGTTCACTTCCTGAGGAAGCGCCAGATAAACCTGAGATGATTGAGCTGGAATTTGTCAAAGGTTTACCGGTGGCTTTAAATGGGAAGATGATGAAACTTTCTGACTTAATCATTAAATTAAATAAAATCGGCGCCCGTCATGGAGTGGGTGTTACCATTCATCTTGAAGACAGGGTAGTTGGCTTGAAAGTGAGAGGTGTTTATGAAGCCCCGGCGGCTCATATTATCATTACTGCTCATAAAGTTTTAGAAAAATATGTCTCAACAAGAATGGAAAATGAATTTAAAGAACTGGTTGATACTAAATGGGCTTATCTTTGTTATGGCGGTTTGTGGTATGAACCTTTGATGGATGATTTAAATGCCTATATCGATCAGGTGAATCAAAAAGTCACCGGCAAAGTTACCATAAAACTTTATAAAGGTCAGGCGACAATCATGGCAGTTGAGACGCCGAATACGATTTTTAGAGAAAAACTGGCCACCTTTAATGTCTCAACTGCTTTTAACCAAAATGTTTCGGCTGGATTTATTGAGCTTTATACTCTTCAGATGAGACTGGCCCAACAAAAAGAAAAAACCGTTCTTTTAACTGTTGGCAAGAGAAAAAATAAACTGCTTCTAAAAGATGAATTTATCAAATTTAAAGAACTTGGTTTCAAAATCTACGCCACTTATAAAACTTTTAAATTTTTACAAAAATTAGGAATCGAGGCAATTTTAGTTCATAAAATTTCTGAACCTCACAAAAAGCCAAATTTGCTTGATCTTTTACAGGCTAATCGTTTCGATTTAATCATCAATATTCCAACAGGCCGACATCGAAAAGAAAAAGAAAAAACCGATGGTGAAATTATTCGCGAATATGCGATAAAAAACAAAACTTTAATTGTTACCGAAATATCGATGGTTAAAAAATTAGTTCAAAGACTTTCAGAAAGTTATGGCCGCTAAAATTAAATATTTGGATTTAAAAGATTACCTTTTGGAAAAAATAAAAAAACATGGCGGTTTTGTTAATGCCCATGCTCATTTAGACCGAGCCTTTACTTTAACAAAAAAAAGTTTTTCTTTTGGACAGGTTCATCTTCATCAAAAATGGTTGTTGGTTGATGAATTAAAAAAAAGATCAACGGTTTCTCAGATATATGATCGGATGGCTTATGCGCTTGAAAGGATGCTTAGTCAAAATGTTCAAGCGATTGGCAGTTTTATTGATGTTGATGAGGTAATAAGAGATAAAGCGATTAAAGCAGCAATTAGAATCAAAGATCGCTATCAAAAAACAATAAAAATAAAATTTATCAATCAGACTTTAAAAGGAGTGATTGATAAAAAAGCTTATCAATGGTTTAAGGTTGGAGCGGAGTTTTGCGATATTGTCGGCAGTCTTCCGGGAAAAGATCATCCTTTCGAGGAAAAGCATTTAGAGGTTGTTTTTAACGAAGCAAAAAGATTAAAAAAAATGATCCATGTTCATGTTGATCAGCTTAATACTCAAAAAGAAAAAGAGACAGAACTTTTAGCCAATAAAACCATTGAGTTTGGTTATCAAAAAAAAGTCGTTGCCGTTCATGCGATTTCTTTAGCCACTCATCCAAAAGCCTATCGAGAAAAAGTCTATCGCTTAATGAAAAAAGCAGGAGTAATGGTTGTTGCTTGTCCTTGGGCTTGGATTGACAGTCAAAGAAGTGAAGAAATGTCAGTTACTCATAATTCAATTACACCGGTTGATGAGCTGGTTAAAAATGGAATTTTGGTTGCTTTAGGGACAGATAATATTGTTGATATCTATAAACCATTTAACGATGGCGAGATGTGGGATGAATTGCGGCTTCTTCTTGAGGCCAATCGGTTTTACCATCTGAAAGAGTTGGTAAAAATCGCCACTGTAAATGGATTAAAAGTTTTAGGGATAAAAAATGATTGATTTGGCGACAAAAATTAATGGTCTTTCTTTTGCTTTTCCTGTTTTTAATGCCTCAGGGGTTTGGTGCACTCAAAAGAAAGAACTAGTTGAGTTAGGAAAAAGCGAAGCCGGAGCGATTGTTTTTAAATCAATGACAGTTAAAAAAAGAGACGGCAATCCAGAACCAAGACTTTTTTACAAAGATGAGTATTCAGTCAACAGTATGGGTCTTCCAAATTTAGGTGTTGATTATTATACAAAAATTTCTTTTAGTTTAAAAAAATTTAACAAACCATTGATTGCCAGTATTGCTGGTTTTAAAGAGGATGAGTTTTATTTTTTAATGGAGAAAGTGAATCAAGGAGCATTTGATGGTATTGAAGTCAATCTTTCCTGTCCGAATCTCGAAGGAAAAGGGATTTTTGCTTATGATCTTAAAAAAGCCTTTAAAATTTTAAAAAATCTAAGGAAAAAAACAAAAAAGCTTTTAGGAGTAAAATTGCCCCCTTATTTTGATCGGGGAGAGATTAAGGTGATTGCTCAAGAGTTAGTTCGCTTAAAGATCGATTTTGTTACTTTAATCAACTCATATCCATTGGGATGTATTGTTGATTATCAAAAAGAGAGGATGGTGATTAAGCCAAATCTTGGTATTGGTGGTTTGGGAGGAAAAGTCTTAAAACCAATTGCTTTGGCTCAAGTAGTTTTGTTTTTTCAATTCTCAAAAGGCAGGTTATCGATTATCGGCGTTGGTGGGGTGGAGAAAGGGAGCGATATCTATGAATATCTTTTAGCCGGAGCTAAAGCGGTTGGGGTGGCTACTGGTCTTTTGAAAGAGGGGCCAAAAATCTTTTCTCGATTAAAAAGAGAATTAACCGAAATTTTAGAGGAAAAAAAAGTTGGTCAATTATCAAGAAAAATTGGCCAGTTAAAATTTTTAGATTAATTATATGAACAAGAAAGAAAAATTGATGATTGATCTTTTTCAGATTGGAGTTTTAAAGTTTGGGCATTTTGTCTTAAAATCAGGTTTAAAATCGCCTTTTTATATTGATCTTCGTATTCTTGTTTCTTATCCGCAAGTTCTTGAAGACGTAGCTTTTGTTTACAAGGAAATTCTTGACCGATTAAGTTTTGACCGAATGATGGCTGTTCCCTACACAGCCATTCCGATTGCTACCGCAATTTCACTTTTAAATAAAAAGCCCTTAATTTATTCACGAAAAGAAGTAAAAAGTTACGGGATTAAAAGGCCAGTTGAAGGTGAATACCAAAGTGGAGAGACAGTAGTTTTGATTGATGATATGATTACCACTGGTGGGTCAAAATTGGAAACCATTAGATTGTTGGAAAGTCTAGGATTAAAAGTAAAAGATGTTGTTGTTTTATTTGATCGAATGCAAGGAGGAGAAGAAGAATTAAAAAGAGAAGGATATCAACTCCATTCGGCTTTTACTATTTTTGATTGGCTAGATGTTCTTAAGAAAAATAAAAAAATCGATGAGAATAAATATCAGGAGTTAATGATTTATTTGGGGAGAAAATAAATATCAGTTAAAATCAGTTAAAATCGGTTGGAATCAGTTGAAAATAATAAATAACCAATAATAAATTTTTAATCAATATTTAATAAATCAATAATTTAATATATTAAAAATTTAAATATTTGTTATTGATTAAAAATTAATTTATTAATTTATTTATTATTTCTTATTAAATTATGTTTCTTAAAAAACTTAAAAAAGCCATTAGAAAGAATAAAACTCTTTTAGCTGTTGGTTTGGACAGTGAGTGGGAAAAAATAAAATCATTAGGTTGGAACAGTCAATTTTTGTTTAATAAATTTATTATAGAGCAAACTTTTCAGACAGTTTGTTCATACAAGTTGAACACGGCTTTTTATGAAGCTATAGGATATCAGGGAATCAAATGGCTGAAAGAGACTTGTGATTATCTTAAAGCCACATATCCTTATATCCCAATCATTATTGATGCCAAAAGAGGTGATATCGGTCATACCAATGAAGCCTATGCCTCTTTTATTTTTGACTATTTAAATGCCGATGCGGTTACCGTTAATCCTTATCTCGGGGAAGAAGGGTTGATGCCTTTTTTGAAAAGAAAAGATAAGGGGATTATTGTTTTGTGCAAAACCTCAAATCCAGGAAGTAGCGAGTTTCAGGATTTAGAATTAAGTATTAAGTATCAAGTAGATAGTAGTAAGTATAAAGTATTAAGTATTAAAAATAAAATTAAGTTATATCAATACGTTGCTTATCAAGTAGCTAAAAAATGGAATAAAAATAATAACTGTTTATTGGTTGTTGGCGCCACTTATCCAAAAGAGCTAAAAGAAATTCGAGAGATTGTTGGGGATGATTTTTGGTTTTTAGTCCCCGGCGTTGGTGCTCAAGGAGGTGATTTAAAGTCGGTTTTAAAATTTGGTTTAAATTCAAAAAAAGAAGGATTAATCATCAATGTTTCCCGGTCAATTATTTTTGCCAAAGAGCCAAAAAAAGAAGTAGAAAAGATGAAGCAACTAATATTACTTCTAAACAACTAACACCTAACATATAACGTCTAACAAGTAAGTAGAAAGTATTAAATATTTAGAAAATTGACCTAATTGACCTAATTATTCTAATTAGCCTAATTAACCTAATTGATCTAATTGATTTAAACTCTAAATTCTAAATCCTAAACTCTAAACAATAATAAATACTTTAATAAAGTCAAAAGTCAAAAGTCAAAATTCAAAAGTTCAATTAAAAATTCAAAATTACAATTTAAAATTTTTATAGTTTTTTTATTATTTATTATTAATTTATTAAAAATTGATTAAAAATTTATTATTTGTTATTAAAATTTTTTTGTTATTTATTATTTTTAACAGGCTTGTCTATTATAATGCGAAAGCTTTTGGTGGCTTAAAAGATATATAATTTTGACTTTTTAATTTTTAATTTTTATAATAACTTTCATGTTTATTCCTGATAAAGAACTTCTTGAAAACTATGCTAAGGTGATGGTTGATTTTGCTTTGGGAAAGGGCAAAGGGATAAAAAAAGGTGATGTTGTTTATTTAATTTATGATTTTGAAGCTAAACCTTTAGCATTAGCGATTTTCAAAAGGATTTTAGAAAAAGGCGGTCATCCGATTGTTAAATCAGCAGATGAAGATTTTGAAAAGGTGATGTTTGAGGTGGCTAATGATGATCAATTGACTTTTTTTCCAGAAAAATATTTAAAAAGTCTTGTTGATACTATTAACCATCGGATTTATCTTATTGCACCAACAAATCCTTTACTTTTAAAAAATGTTGATTCAAAAAAAATTATTTTAGCTAACCAGTCAAAACAAAAAATTAAAAAATGGATTTTTGAAAAAGAGGATCAAGGCAAGCTAACTTGGACTTTATGTCTTTATGGGACAAAAGGGATGGCTAAAGAAGCAGGGCTTAAACTAGAAGAATTTTGGCAAGAGATTATCAAAGCGTGTTTTTTGGATGAGAAAGACCCAATTGCTAAATGGCAAAGTGTTTTTGAAAAAATAAATCAATTAAGAGAAAAGCTTAATAAACTGCCAGTTTCAAAATTTCATCTCTTATCAAAAGACACTGATTTATATATTTCCCTTGGTGAAAAAAGACTTTGGCAAGGAGGAAGAGGTGCTAATATCCCTTCATTTGAGATCTTTACCTCACCTGACTGGCGGGGAGTTGAGGGAAAAATCTACTTTAATTTTCCTTTATATCGTTATGGCAATATTATAAAAGATATTTATTTGGAGTTTAAAGAAGGAAGAGTAGTTAAAGCAAAAGCTTTAAAAAATGAAAAACTTTTGCAAGAGATGTTAAAACAAAAAAATGCTGATAAGATTGGCGAGTTTTCTTTGACAGATAAAAGATTTTCAAAAATATCCAAATTTATGGCTAATACTTTATATGATGAAAATTTTGGCGGCGACTATGGTAACAGTCATTTAGCTATTGGTTCTTCTTATCATGATTGTTATGCGGGTGATTCTAAAAAATTAACTGATAAAGATTGGGAGAATTTAGGGTTTAATGATTCGGTTGAGCATTGCGATATTATAAATACCAATCCAAAGACAGTTGAGGCGATTATGAAAGACGGCTCAAAAAAACTTATTTACAAAGACGGATTATTTTTGATATAAAAAATATATGAGGTTATTAAACATCCTCAAAACAGAAAATATTATTAAACTTTCCCCTGATGTTAATCTATCAAAAGCCTTATCTCAGTTAACTACCTCTCATGATGCTGCTTTTATTTTTGACAAAGATAAATTTCTAGGAGTGATTAATCCTTATTATTGCACCATAAAAAATTCTTATCCGGGAAACACCAAGGTTTCCTCATGTTTATTTCACCCGCCAAAAATCTATCTTAATTATCCTTTGGTGAAGGTCTGTCATCTTTTTATTCAATCAAAAGTTCATTATCTACCAGTTTTTAATCTTGATGAAAAATTTTTAGGGATAATCTCTGTCCGCAGACTTTTTTCTTATTTTAAGAATTTACCTATTTTTAAAATAAAAATTGATGATTTTTTCAAAAGACATTGGAAACCACTGATAACTATCAATCAAGAATCATCAATTAAAGAAGCCTTAACTCTTTTTAAAACAAAAAAAATTTCAAAACTGGTTGTTGTTGATTTTCAAGGAAATCTTAGAGGGATTTTAAGTTATTATGATCTGATTGATTTTATTGTCGCTCCAAAAGAAAAAGAAAAAAAAGGCGATAGAATTGGTATAAAGGGAAGTTTTTATAATTTTCATGTAAAAAAATTTATGAAAAATTATGTTTTAACAATGAATAAAGATAAATACTTAACTGATGTTATAGAAGTAATTCTTAATAAAAAAATAGGCAGTGTAGTTATTGTCGATAATAATAATAAAAGACCGACTAATATTATTACTAGTCAGGATATTCTTAAATTTTATATAGAAAAAAATCAAAATGATTTTTTTAAACTAGTGTCTTCAAAAATTGGACAACTTCTTTTAAAGAAAGATACTTGAAAGGGTAGGAGATATTTTTATCAATGATATTAGTTAGCCAGAGAATTTTGGTTTTGGTTTTTTTATTTAATTCTTGAACAATATCAAAGTTATCTTCGACATAAAAATCAAGTTTTAATTTATTTATCATTTTTGATTTAAAAAGAGGCGGTTGAAGATCATTTTTATTATAAAAACATTTTTGAAAAATTTTTTCACTATCAATTTTTTTTAACCAATAATCAAGATCTTTTTTTAAAAAACTATATCTGCCAGTAATAAGATAAAATCTAAATTTTTTTGTTTTTAAAAGTTTTTTTAAATCATTATAACCAGGATTAACCATAAAACTTGTTTTATGAAGAAGAAGCCAAAAAAATTTTTCTAAAGAGTTTTTAGGAATATAAAAAATTTTTTCTTTAGTTTTTTTGATTTTTTGTTTAAAAAAATCAGTGATAAAATAACGAAAAATTCTTACTGGATTATAAAGGATTACTCCGTCCAAATCAAAACCAACCTTAATAATTTTTTTTCTTTTATTTTTCATAAAATTTGTATAATTATACATTGAGAATGAAAAAAGTTAAAACTTATTTTTTGATTTTTTTTATTTTATCTTTGAGTTTGTTTTTTCGTTTGATTAATTTAAATTGGGATGAAAATTATCATCTTCATCCTGATGAAAGATTTTTAACAATGGTTTCTACTTCAATGAAATTTCCTGAAAATTTTTTAGATTATTTTGATCAAAAAAAATCTTTTCTTAATCCCTATAATCTTGGTTTTAATTTTTATGTTTATGGAGTGTGGCCGCTTGTTTTTAATAAAAGCTTGGCAGTGATTTTAAATTTTGATGATTATAACCGTTTGACCATTTTAGGCCGATTTTTATCAGCGGTTTTTGATTTTTTGACTTTAGTTTTGGTTTATAAAATTGCTAAGTTGTTATTTGTCAAAAACAAAGAATTACCATTATTGGCAGCTTTTTTTTATGGAATTGCTGTTTATCCGATCCAATCGGCGCATTTTTTTACCACGGATACTTTTTTAAATTTTTTTATGACCGGATCTTTGTATTTTGCTTTAAAAATCAAGAAAAGTCAGTTTTTTAAAAATTTGGTTTTATCAGGAGTTTTTTTTGGTTTTGCTTTAGCTTGTAAAATCAGTGCTTTATACATCTTGCCACTGATATTATTAATTATTTTGGCAAAAACTGTCTTTTTCAAAGACAGTTTTTTAAAAATTTTTATTTTTTCCCTCTTGACTTATCTTACTCTTCGATTAACTAATCCTTATTATTTTCAATCAGTTTCTTTTTTTGATTTTAAACTTAATTCTTTTTTTGTTGAAAGCATTAAGAGTTTGACAGCGCTTACAAAACCTGAGGCTTGGTATCCACCAGCAGTTCAATGGATCAATAAACCAATTTACGCTTTATTGACAACCACAGCCCTGGTGGGAGTCGGTCCAATTTATTTTATTTTTTTGATTTTTGGTTTAATCTCTTTTTTCTTAAATTTTTTAAAAAATCGAAAAAAATTTTTTAAAGAAAATATTTATTCTTTTTTGATTTTTTCTTGGGTGATTTTGATTTTTGTTTACCAATCTTTAAGTTTTGTCAAATCAATCCGTTACACCATCTATCTTTATCCCTATTTTGCCATTTTAGGAGCAATGGGAATTGAGAGTGTTTTAAAATTTTTAAAAAATTATCTTATCCGTTTCCCGTTCCACGTTATACGTTATACGTTATACGTTTCACTTCTTGCCTGGCCTTTTCTTTTTATCACCATTTATTTTCATTCTCACACGCGAGTGGCTGCTTCAAAATGGATTTATCAAAATCTTCCTCCGGGAGGAATCATTTTAGGCGAACATTGGGATGATCCTTTACCTTTACAAATAAATTATTATTTAAACCAACCTTATCAAATCGAGTTATTGCCAATTTTTGATTTTGATACAAAGGAAAAATGGGTGAAAATGACGGAATTATTAAACAAAGGAGATTATTATGTTTTGTCTTCAAATAGGGGATGGGGGAGTATTTCCACAGTTCCGGAAAGATATCCTTTAATGAGCAAATTTTATCAGGCTTTATTAACCAATAATTGTCAAAAACAAAAAGAAATAGCGGGAGTGTGCTATCAAAAAATCAAAACTTTTGAGCCTTATTATTATCAATTTATTCACTATCCTGATGATTGGATTGAAGAAACTTTTACTGTTTATGATCATCCAACAGTGATGATATATAAGAAAATATGAATTCAATTATTATATTTTTAAAATGATTCTTTTTTTGATTTTTTTTATTGGTTTATTTTTCCGTTTTTTTAACTTAGATTCTTTGCCATCAGCGATGTGGGGAGATGTAATAGAGCATTATAAATTAGCCCAATTGATTTTAGATAAAAAATTTTTTTACCATTATAATTTTGGTGGTGATGGACCTTTAATCTCTTATATAATTGCTTTTTTTTCTAAGTTTTTTGGTCTTTCATTTTACACAATAAAATTAACAACCGCAGTTTTAGGATCAATTTGGGTATTAATCAATTATTTTTTAGGAAAAGAATTTTTTAAAAACAAAAAAATAGGATATTTGACTGCTTTTTTGACAGCGGTTGGATTTTGGGGAGTGACTTTTTCTAGGCAAGGAAAACCTTATTTGTTAGTTGGATTGATGACAAGTTTATTTTTATATTTTTTTTTGAAAAAAAGATATTTTATTTCAGGTTTAATTTTAGGTTTAGGTATGTATACTCAAGCTTCTTTTTGGGGAATCAGTTTTTTTGCTTTTAAAAACTTTTTTATCTTTATAGGATTTTTAATAATTAGTTTGCCTTTATTTATCTATTTTTTAAAGAAACCTGATTTATTATTTAATAATTCTTCTTATTTAGGAGAAAAATTGATTGGTTCTCTAAAAATAAATAATTTTTTTTCTTATTTTTTCGGAATTATTAATAACTATTTAAGAAATATTTTGATGATTTTTTTTCCAGGAAAAGGAGATAGGGTATTTCGCCATAATATCCCTTTTTTTCCTGCTCTTGATTGGATAATGATCATTTTCTTTTTTATTGGATTAGGATTGATTATAAAAGATTTATTAAGGAAAAAGAAAAAAAATTTTTATCTTTTATTTTTGACAATTATCTTTTCGATTTTTCCTACTTCTCTTGATGTGAAAAATTATTTCAATAATCCTTCAATGGGAAGAACATTGGGAATGGTTTCCATAATTTATATGATTGTTGCTTATGGTATTTATCAATTATCTTTAAAATTTAACAGTGATAAAAAAATTTTTTATTATTCAATTGTTTCTTTATTAATTTTTTCTATTAATTTTTATTATTATTTTTTTGTTTATCCCAAAAATCTTCCTAATCAAAATATTCCTTTTGATAAAATAATTGCCGAAGAACTTGATAATTATGATAAAAAAATTCCTTTTGTTCTTGTTGATTGCTGTTGGGGAGAGTGGGGGCAACCAGAACCGATGGGAATCGTTTTTCAAATGAAAAAGAAAAGAAAATACTTTTTTATTAATAACGATAATTTTTTAAATTTTTTTAGTAATTCTAATTTAAATAAAGTTTTAATAATTTTTCCTCCATTTTTTTCTCAAGATTTTTTTATTAATCAAATAAAAGATTTTCATACTTTAAAAAAAACAAAAATTATGGAAAAAAATTTTTATATTGCTAATCTAATTTATATTGAAAAATAATTATTTTATTTTTTTAGCGAAGATGATTATTCGGTATGAGAAAATGCTTAAAAATGGCAATTTTCCAATATAAAGATTAAGAAAAGATAATTTTTTTGAAAAATTGAAAAATGGAAGAGGAAAAAAACCGAAAGGTTCAATTTTTACTTCTTTAAAACCGTTATCTTTTAAAATCTTTTTAAGGTAAAAAGGATTAGTTTGCCAGATTTTTTGTTCTGATTGCCAGATCCTTTTAAAAGTGATATAGATTATCCAGCTTGGATTGAAAATGTTTGGTTCAGAAAAACAGATGATGCCATTTTTCACAAGAGATTTTTTGATTTGGGGAAGAATTGTTTTTAAATCAACATGATGGAGTATATCACAACCAACAATCGCTTGATATTTTTCTTTTTTAGGAAGGGAATTTTTTAAATTAAGATATTTATTAATTTTTAATTTTTTAGCCAAAAGAGAAAGTTTTTTTAATGATTGATCGCTGATATCAATGGCATCAACTTTAAATTTATGTTTTAAAAGAGGGATAGTAAGTCTGCCAGTCCCGGCACCAAAATCAGCGATTTTATTTTTTTTAAAAATTCTATTTTTCTTAAGTTTTTTAATTAAATAATTAATTTCTAATTGATTATAAAAAGGAGGGTTAATAATTTTTTCAATCTGATACTGATATTTTTCCTGATTAAAAAGCTTTTTTTGAGATAAAAGAAAGTTATCTTTCATATTTTTTTTAAAACAAAAAACAACGCGGCGGATTTTTTAACGGTGGTTTTTTCTTTTAAAATTTTATCAATAAAGTTTTCTACTTTTAAAAATTTATACCATTTTGGAAAAATAACCCATTTTTTAAAGAAAATATAAGAAAAAAGTGAAGGAAAAGAAAGATAATGGAAAAGATCAAGAAAAATAGCTTGTTTTGAATTAAGATAAGGATAAACCTTAACAACTCTAAAACCAGTCTTTTCAAATATTTTTTGCCATTTTTTTAAAGAAAAAAGATGATAATGTTCTTGTTTTTTTCGCATAAAAGAAAGATAAAATTTTCCAAAAATTTTTTTTCCAAAAAGATATTTTTCCCAGTTATCAGCCATCACCGAGGTAATAAAAAAACCATTCTGTTTCATCACTCGATATATTTCTTTAAGAGAAAATTCAAGATCGGGAATATGTTCCAAAACACAATTTGAAATAATGGTTTTAAAATAATTATTTTTAAAAGGGATTTTTTTGCCATCATATAAAATTGTTTTTTTATAGACTTTATTTTTTATTGTCTCATTAACCCGTTGGTTTTTTTCTAAATCCAGCCCAATATCAATTTTTCTTTTTCCAAAAGTTACTTGAGCAAAAAAACCATCACCACAGCCAAAATCCAGAGAAGGGGAGTGAATTAATTTTTTTGTTTTTTGAAAAAAATCAGCTTCAAGAGGTCTTATTAAAGAAAAAAATAATGGTCGATTCTGAAGATATTTTTCAATAAAATATTTTTTACTTTTTTTCATAAACTATTTTCAAGGACTGTCCTTATAATTTTATAATTTTTTCCCAAAATTGAAAAACTTTATTAATATCAAAAATCTCTTGGGCTTTTTTAATAAGTTTTTTATTAGTGTATTTTTTTCTATTTTTAATAATTTTAATAAGAGTATTTTTTATCGCTTTTGAATCTTTAGGTGGGACAATAATTCCCATTTTTGTTAATTTTATTGGTTGGCGGACTCCGGCAAGACTTGAGGCAATAACCGGTGTTCCAGAAAGCATCGCTTCAGCTTGGACCATCCCAAAAGCCTCAGTTTGATTGACTGAAGGCAAAACCAAAACATCAATTGATTTATAAAAAGCGCCTAAGTGAGAATTTTTAAGATTGCCTAAAAGTTGATAGTCGATTCGATATTTTTTTAAAAGTTTTAAAATTTTTTCAAAATATTTTTCTTCACCGACAACCTCTTTCCCAAAAGGACCAGCCAATAAAAGTTTAGTATTTTTTAAATCTTTTATTGCTTCAATCAAATATTCGATCCCTTTTTCTTGAGATATTCTTCCTGAAAACCCGATTAAAATTTTTTTCTGATTTTGTTTTTTTAATTTTTGATAATAATTTTTATTAACTGATAATTTTTCAATTGGCGGCAAAATTTCTAAAACTTTTTTTTGAAATTTTTTTGAAAAAGAAAGAGAAAAAAAATAATCTTTGGTATAAACAACAATTTTATTTGAAAAATATAATTGTAAATAAACCGAAAGATTAAGAAAAAAATTAATAATTTGATTAAAGAAATTTTTTGGCAAAAATACTTGACAATGAAAAAGAGTGATTACTTTTTTTTTGAAAAGTTTAGCGATAATTGACAAAGGAAATCCCTCAAAATTTGGAAGATTAATGATAACTAAATCATTATTCAAAGTATATTTTGAAAAATAAAAGAAAGAGCAAAAAGAGATAAAACCTTTTGATATTCTAAAAAGATAGGGGAGATAGATAATTTTTAGATTTTGATTTAAAGAAAAATTTTTAAGATCTTTTTTGTGAGGAAATGTTAAAACAGTGATTTGATGTTTTTTTGAAAGATAAAGTAAGAGTTTTTTTGGGTAAGTAGTTAAACCAGAAGTATAAGGATAAAAATATGGCGAAAAAAATAAAATCTTCATTTTAAGTTTTCTTTTTGCCAGTGGATTAATTTTTTTAAACCTGTTTTAAAATTAGTTTTTGGTTTCCAGTTAAGAAGTTTTTTTATTTTTGAATTATTAGAAACAAAAAATTTTTGATCACCAAGTCGAGAAGGAAAATAATTAATTTTTATTTTATAACCGAAGTTTTTTTCAAGAATATCAATTACTTGAAGAAGAGAAAAACTATTTTTTATTCCACCACCAATATTAAAGACCTCTCCTTTTACTTTTTTAATGTTTTTTATTGCTTTTTCATAAGCTTCAATTAAATCCTCAACATATAAAAGATCCCTTACTTGATAACCGTCACCAAAGATATTGATTTTTTTCTTAAAAAGAAATTGTTTACTAAAATGAGCTACCCATCCTTGATCTTCAACACCTAATTGATGTTCTCCATAAATACATGACTGGCGAAAAACAACGGTTTTTAAATCAAAAACTCGGGCGTAATCTAAAAAATAAAGGTCAGTTGCTCCTTTTGAACAACCATAAGGAGAGATAAAATTTAGATTAGTATTTTCATCAATTCCTTGCGGATGACAGATATCAAAATAGCGTTTATTTTTAACATCTTTTTTTAATTGATGGTTTTTTAGATCACCGTAAACTTTGTTAGTTGATGAATAAATTAAAATTGTCTGAGGATGATTTTTTCTTAGATAATCAAGAAGGAAAAATGATTGATAAAGATTGTCTTGAAAGTCTTTTAATGGATTCTTAATTGAGGTTGTCACTGCTGTTTGACCAGCTAAATGAATAATGACATCAGTTTTTTTTAATTCTTTTTCATATTTTTTAATATCACCCACATCAGTTTTAATAATCTCTATATTAGAAAAATTTTTCTTTAAAAATGAGGCGTTAATTTCAACTTGGGGTCGTGAAAAATTATCAATAATTGTTATTTGATTATTTTTATTTTTAGCAAAATATTTTGCTGTATTTGTTCCAATAAAACCGATTCCACCAGTAATTAAAATTCTCATAGGATTGTCTTTTTGATAACAATCAATTATACTAAAAAAATATGTTGCCGGTATTATTTGATTTTAAATTTATAAAAATTTATACCTTTGGGGTATTTTTAGTATTGGGTTTTTTTTGGTCGCTTTTTGTTTTTTGGAAAAATATCCGTTTGACTTCTTATAAAGAAGAAGAGATGTTTGATGGAGTTTTTTTGTCGATTTTTTTTGGTTTGTTTTTTTCAAGATTTGTATATGTGATTTTAAATTTTAAAGACTTTGGTTTTAATTTTTTAAAATTTATTTTGATTAATGGTTATCCGGGACTATCTTTGATAGGATTTATTTTTGGTTTTATCTTTTTTTTATATTTATTTTTCTTATCAAAAAAGATTAATTTTTTTGAAGCGATAGATTATTTTATCACTCCTTTTTTTACGATGCTTTTTTTTGGAAAAATTGGTAGTTTTTTTTCTGGAGAAGAAGTAGGAACAATAACCAATTTTTTTCTTAAAACGAGATATTTAGGTTTTGATAATTTTCGTCATTTAACAGCTTTTTATGAAGGGTTATTTTTTTTATTTAGTGTTTTTATCAGTCAGCGACTTCTTTATGAGATAAGAAAAGAAAAGTTTTTTAAAGGTTTTCTTTTTTATTTTGCAATTTGGTATTTTTCTTTAGTGACTTTTTTATTTGACAAATTAAAGGAAAATCATTTATATTTTCTAAAATATAGTTTTAATTTTATTGTTTCCGGATTTTTCTTATTGACAACGAGCTTGTATTTTGTTTATTATTTTAGGAGCAATATTTTAACTTTTTTAAAAGTTGGCAAAAATTATGGACAAAAAATTATCGAAAAAATTTATTTTAGAGCAAAAAGAAAAGTTATTGAAAGAAAAAGAGAAAAGTCTTCAACAGATTGAAGAATTAAAAAAAGATGATCCTTTTACCGATCCTGATCATGCTTCAGACAATGCTGCAGTTGATACTGACGTAAGAGAACAGGTAGGTCATGAAACAATTGAGGCTCAAATAAAAGATTTAGAAAAAAAGATTGAAGATATTGATATTGCTTTAAGAAAGATATTAAAAGGTGGTTATGGAGTTTGTGAAAAATGTCAAAAAATTATTCCTCAAGCAAGATTAAAACTAATTCCAGAAGCCGCATATTGCATTGATTGTGAAAAAAAACTTCGCAAATAATTTGCCACCAATTATTTAACCGACTCGGTTAAATAGGATTGGCAAAAAAGGGATGGTGTAGATATACTAGTTATTATGGAAGAGATTTCCTTTCAGCTTGTTTTTAATTTTTTTGTTTTTTTATTTATTCCTTTTTTATTTGCTGTTATTTTTAAGAAATTAAAGCTTCCGGTTTTAGTCGGTTATATAATCGGCGGAATTTTTTTAGGTGGTTTTATTAATCATTCTCCAATTTTTGAACCAATAAAAAATTTTGCTTATTTTGGAATTTTGTTTTTACTTTTTACTGTTGGTCTTGAGACTAACTTTTCAAGGATTTTTAATCTAAAAAGAATTATTTTGATTGCTGGCAGTCTCCAACTTCTTTTATCAATCATTTTTATTTTTTTAATCTCTTTACTATTTAAATTTTCTTTTTTAACCTCTGTTTTAATTGGGATGGCTTTATCTTCTTCATCAACAACAATTATTGCTAAAATCATTCAAGATAGGGGAGAGGAGTCGTCATTTTTGGGTAGTTTGGCAATGGGAATTCTTCTTTTTCAAGATATTGCTTTTATTCCTTATTTGATTATTTTTAATTCAATCACTGTTGGTGAAACATCTTTTCTTAAAATCTCAGGAAATATTTTTTTTAGTTTAATTGAATCGTCTTTAATTATTTTATTTCTTTTTTATTTAGGAAAAAAAATTATTCCTTATCTATTTGATAAAGTAGCTCGGTCATCAAGAGAGCTTTTAAATTTTTTTATTATTATTTTTATTTTTTTTATCAGTTCTTTTTCTTTATTTTTAAAAATTCCCACTCTTATTGCTTTTTTTATCGCCGGTGTTTTATTAGCCCAGACAATTGAGTACCATCATATATTCACTCAAATAAGGCCAATTAGAGATATTTTAGCGGTTATTTTTTTTATTTTTATTGGCACTAATATTAATTTAGGACAGATTTTTAATCTACTTCCTTCTATTTTTTTATTTTCTTTTATAGTTATGATGGTTAAATTTTTAATTATTTTATTTATTTTCATCTTTTTGAGATTTCATTCAAAAATAAGTTTTAATTTAGGTTTGTATCTTTTTCAAATAGATGAGGATGCTTTTATTTTGATGTCAACAGCTTTAGCAAAAAATCTTATTTCTTCCAAAGATTATCTTTTTGTGATTTCAGCGACTCTTTTTAGTCTTATGATTACTCCGTTGATTATCAAAAATAAAGACCTTATTTATCAGAAAATTAGAGATTTCATTAAAAAAAATCTTTCTTTTTTGGATACTTTTATTTTTTATAAGATTGATAGCAATCAATCGCCGATTGATGAAATAAAAATTAAAGATCATGTGGTTATTTGTGGTTATGGTAGAGTAGGGAAGTATATTGGTCGATCATTAATGATGGTTAATATTCCTTATTTGGCAATAGATTATAATTTTTCTGTTGTTGAAAAGGCAAAAAAAGAAGGCGTAAATATTATCTATGGTGATCCTTCAGATATTGATATTTTAGATTATGCTCAGATTGAAGAGGCAAGAATTTTAATTTTAGCTTTACCTGATAAAAATACTCAGGAAGCCGTGATTATCAATGCGAGAAAACTTAATAAAGATATTTTTATTATTAGCCGGATTCATAGAGAAAATGATCAGGAAAGAATGAAAGATTTAGGAGTCAATTTAATTATTCATCCGGAATTTGAGGCTTCTTTGTCAATTATTAAAAAAATTTATCGTTGGCATAATTTAGATAAAGAAACAATTGTTAATAAAATTAAAAGATTAAAAATCGAACATGGCTTGGTCTAAAAAAATCAATTATTTAATCTTTTTATTGTTGTTTTTTCTTTATTTTTTAATAAAAAATCTTCAAAATTCAGTTTTTTTAAACGAAAAGGAAAGGGTCAATGTTGTTTTTTATTCTGATAATCCTTTAGTTTTTTCTTTAGCAAGAAATGATTTGAACTATATTATTAAATTTTCTAACAACATCAAAATCCTTGTTCCTGGAGGTTATGGTTATTATAGAATTGGCGCTTTAGGAAAATTAGTTTTTTTAGAAAAAAATCCTGATATTTTTAGAAAAACTTTTTCTTCAGCGACTTCTTCTTTTGTTAATCTTTATTTTTATCCACGAAAGGCTGAGGTTTATTATTCTTCTTCTCAAAAGATTTTTCCTGAGCTTTCTTTTGTTTTTTTTTCCCGATCAAATGCCAATTTTATTGACAGATTGATTTTATTTTTTCATTTAATTAATAAGGATCAAAAAAAATTTAAATTAATTACTTTTTTACCTTCTTTTAGAAAAAACAATGATCTATTTTTTGATAGAGAAGAGTTTTTTCAAAAATATCAGGGAATTTTTTACAAAAAAAGCAACCGACAAAATGTTCTTACATGTCAAATCTTTTATCAGAAAAGTTATTCAACAAGTTTTCTTATTAGTAATATTATTGACGGTGAAGGGATAAAAGTTGTTGATATTAGTAAAGATGATAAAAATGATTATCAAAAATGCCAGATAATCACTAAAGATAAAAAATTAATTAGTAAAACATTTGAAAAATTTTTTGATTGTCAGATTAAAATAGGGAACCCCGAGATTTCTGATATAATAATAAAATTAGGAGATTTAGAAAAATCTTGGTCAGTAAATTAAAAAAATTTTTTTTAAAATGATTTTTTGGTTTATTTTAATTTTTATTTTTTCTTTTATTTTAGCTTTAAGATCAATGAAAGATTTTCAAGTGCCAAAAGAGATAGAAAAATTTTTAACAATAAGCAAGATTAAAGGATCAATTATTTTTTTTAAAAATAAGCCAAAGCATTATAGATTGAAAAATTAATTATTCCTCATAATCTTCCTCTTCATCTTCTTTGATATTTTCGTAAGAGAAGTATTCTTTATCTTCGGTTAACAATGACTCAGCCAGTTTTTCTAACTCAATATCAGAGATTTCTTCTGTTTCTTCATCGGTTTTTTCTTCATTAGTTTCTGAGTTAATGTTGGTTAGATTATTTTGGATATTTAAAGGAAATGAGGCATATCGGGCCACTTTTTTTCCTTTTTTTTCTTCTTTAAGAAAAACAATTACCTCTTTAAGACTGGCTTCTTTGATAATACAACTAAACCGGCTTCCGGCTTTAATAAAGATAATCAATCTTTTTGATAGATCATCAGGAAGGCAACCAATATATTCTTTGTTTTTAGTTCTTATCTCAATTCGTCTTTTTTTTATAAGAAGATTGACTTCTTGACCGATTGATAAAGAGGCAAGAATCGCTTTTTGTCCGAGATTAACCAAAGCTACTGATTTAGTTTTTCCGGGAATATCTAAAAATAAATAAGGATTAAGATTTGCTGATTGATTAAAATTAATTTTTTTACTCTCAAGAATTTTAATCTTTTCAAGATTTTCAATAATAAGATGATTGTCTGGTTGGATTTTTTTTGCTTTTTGATAGATACTTTTAGCTTTTTTTATATTATTTTTTTGAAGGTAGGCAAAGCCTAAGCGAAGATAAGCTTCAAGATTATTTTTATCTTTTTTAATTATCTCTTGATTGATTTTGATAGCTTCATCCCAATTTGAGTTGATGGCGGCATCAATGGCAACTTGTTCTAAATTTTTATTTTGATTCATAGAGTTTAAGGATTAGTATATTTTAAAATTAGAAAAAGTCAAGTATAATTATATATTATGTCTGGTCATTCTAAATGGGCAAACATCAAAAGAAAAAAAGAAGCCAATGATAAATTAAAATCTAATGTTTTTTCTAAATTATCACGCCAGATTACTGTAGCAGTTTTAGAAGGCGGAGGAATTACTGATCCGGAAAACAACGTCAAACTTCGTTTAGCTATAGAAAAAGCCCATTCTTTTAATATGCCAAAAGAAAATATTAAAAGAGCAATTGATAGAGCAATAGGACCAAATAAATCAGAGATTAAAGAGATGATTTATGAAGGTTTTGCTCCAAACGGCGTTTGTTTGATGATTTTAGCTCATACTGACAATCAAAATAGAACCTTAAGTGAGATAAGAAATATTTTAGAAAAACATGGGGGAAAGTTGGGTAATAACGGCTCAGTTTCTTATCTTTTTCTAAAATGCGGCTTAATCACAATTAATAAATCTTCTATCACTCAAGAAAAAATTTTAGATTTTGCTGAAGCCTTAGAGATTATTGATATTGATGAGGATGAAAATAATTTTTATATCTATATTTCTTATTCCAAACTTGGCCATGTTAAAGATATTTTAAAAGATTATCAATATACCGCTGATATTGATTTTAAGCCCCAATCACCAATTGTTATTGATGATGATAAAAAATTAGAAAGTTTATCTCTTTTAATAGAGGATTTAGAGGCTTTAGATGATGTTCAAAAAGTATTTACTAATCTTTGAAAAAAAAATCATTAAGATAGAAAAAAGAACTCGATTAGTTTTTTCTGTCTTAATTTTGTCTTTATTAATGCTTTTCTCAACTTTTTTTTATTTTGATAAGGTTTTATTTTTTCTACCTCTTTTAATTTTTTTTAGCTTTATATTAAGCTATTTAGCTATTTTAGAAAAAGTAAAAAAAATTAATTTATTTGGTCTTTTTTTTATACCAATAGTTTTGACCTCGTTTTTTTATCTTTCTTATTTTTTACTACCGAGCAGATGGTTAACAAGACTGCCTTTTATCATTTTTTATGCAATTTCTTATTATGGAGTCTTGCTTTCTTCAAATATTTTTAACATTGGAGTAGAGAAGAGTCTTCAGCTTTATCGAGCTGCTTTTTCTGTCAATTATTTTTATATCAATTTAATCTCTTTTTTAGGCTACAGCATTCTTTTTTCTTTTAAACAGATATTTTTTATCAATGGCTTAGGAGTAGGGATTATTTCTTATTTTTTATCTCTTCAGCTTTACTGGAGTATTAAACTTAAAAAAAATCTTGAGTTTCAAGAGATAAAAAATGCCTTTTTGACAAGCTTAATTATGTTAGAGTTAGGAGTATTGGTAAGTTTTGTTCCTTTAAAGAATTTAGTTGCTGCTTTGTTTTTGACCGCTTCTTTTTATACCATTTCCGGATTGATCTATCATTTTTTAGATGAAAAACTTTTTAAAGAAACAATTCGTGAATATATTTTTGTTTTTTTATTTGTTTTGATAGTAGTTTTGCTTTCTTTAAATTGGTAAAAGATGTAGGGAAGAGGGAAGTGTGATTTTTTACGGACGTGAATAAATATCCTATAGTAAATTATTTCTACGAACGTGAAAAAACTATAGGATAAAATTTAATCTAAATAATTTAAATTTAAAGATACTTATTAAAATTTCAAAAAATTGAAGCTAAAGATAAAAGTTTGGATTGTTACTATACTCCATAAAGTATATCAATCTATTTGTGGATAAGTTGATAAATTAGCTTTATTTTTGATTATTTAGCTTGATTTAACAATCTAAATATTATTTTTATTTTTAAAATAATGCTGATAAAATTTAGCCTCAAAAATTAATATTTAGATTGATAAGATAATCTAAAACTAAATATAATTTTATTGCAAATATTTAAAAAAATAGCCTCAAAAATAATTATTTAGCGCGTTTTTATAA